>JANYBX010000169.1 GCA_025360615.1 Opitutia bacterium | reverse complement strand
CGCCACCATTCCGCGCTCGATTCGCGATCTCGTGCTGCTGCTGAAGCGGCTCTACAAGCCGGCTTGGGGCAGCAACTGGCGCCAGCACTTCACGGTCGACACCGTCAACGCCCGTCCCGGCAACGAGCTCAAGCACAACTCCGAAAAGCTCCTCACGCACTACCTGCGCATCGGCTACACGCGCGAAGGCGGCTGGCGCACGTTCTCGCTTCGCTCCGACTTTTTCCCCGCGGAAAAGATCCAAGTCGAGGACGACATCACCGCCTCCACCGTCGCCCCGCGCGACCAGGTTCCCGGAATGCCCGCGTGGGTCACCGAGCCCTCGGTGAAATTTGTCCACAACTGCGAATTCCGCCTCTTCCAGCGTCCCGACGACGCCATCGTGCGCGGCTACGACAAGCGCGCCGAGCGCGACTTCAGCCGCAGCGACGTGTTCTTTTCGAACTACGAGCCGCTCACGCGCGACACCGCTCGCGCCATCGTCGAGGACGCGGTCGGCTTCGAGGCCTTCTCGCCGACGATGCAGAAAACGTTTCGCGAGTTCGTCGCCGCCGACCGTCCCGCCTACATGGTCTCGACGTCCCACCCGCGCATCGTGGATGGCAAGCCCTCGAAAAATCCGCGTTATCTCCAAAACCGCCCCGACCTCGAAGACCCGCGCGCGACCTACCTCGCGCACATGGGCGCGCGCCTCTACCGCCGCCTCTCCGTCGAGACGCCCGCGCCGTTCCCCGTCGGCTCCGTGCTCATGGGCCGCCGGCTCAATCCGCCCGAGCCCGGCATCCGCCCGCTCTGCGTCTTCGGCCCGATTCATTATCAAGAGTTGCCCGAGGCGTTCATGGATCTCATCGCGAGCCTCACCGGAAAATCCCCCTCGACCACCGGCACCGGCTCCGAAGGTGCGCTCACAAAAGGCCCCTTCAACGCCCTCCCGCCGATCTACGATCTCAACACGGCCTTTGTCTCCTTCGTGCTCACCGGCCTCCCGATTTTCTCGACCGCCGCCGGCTGGGTCGGCCCACACCACCGCGTCGATCACGACATCAGCCTCCTCGTCCCCGAGATCTGGTGCCGCATGACGCCCGCCGAACGCGTGCCCGCCGCGCTCATTGCCGAGGGTCACCTTGAGCGTTGCCCCGATTTCGATTTCAACGGCCGCCGCGTGCTCGCCAGCCGGCTTGGCTGGCGCATCACCGCGCGCTTCGTGCAGACCTTCTGCGGCCGCGTGCTCGGCAACCCGAGCGCCGTCTTCGACGAGGAATTTCTCCAACCCGAAAAGCAGGACCTCGCCTGTTTCGCCGACGGAGTGGACAACATCGTCGACGCCATGCGCGCCGCCGCCGAAAACTATTTCGCCGACGGCTCTGTCGAGACCGCCTGCCCGCCCCTCCGCGCGCTCCTGCACATTATGCGCGACGGTAAATGGGAAGGCCGCGGTCCCGACGACTCCGCCTTCCGCGCGCTCTTCACGCGCGAGGCCATGCTCGCGAGCGACTGGTATCGCGCCCGCCTGGAGGCGCAGCGCACCGTGGACACGCACCTCTGGGAAAAACAAGCCCGCTACCTCCAGCGTTTTCTCACCCTCACGAATTACACCGACGTCGCCATCCGCCTCGACATCGCCAAACACCACACGGAAGCCGAAGCCGCCGCCAAAGCCGCACGCGACCCAGCCTACGTCGAGAAACTCAAGGGCACGCTCGGCGCCGAACCCGCCATCGCCGCCGAACTGGCGAAAACTTCCAACCGGTAGCTTCCCGGTTGGAGGCGGGGTGCCCTCACCCCGCCATTCGCGTCGCTTTGATCCGCGCCCCACCTCCCATGAAGCCAAACCCCGTCTGCGTCGTCGGCGCGTGCCTCGCCCTGCTCTCGCTCTCCCTCCGCGCCCAACTCCCCGCGCCCATCACTCCCGCGTGGACCGAAGTCGCCCCCGGGGTCTGGAAAACCACGGTCGGCTCTCCCGAATCGTTTACGCTCCTGAGTGCCGCGGGAGCTCCCGCGCCCGCCGTCCAATCCCTCGCCGCGCTGCCGAAAGCCGCCTTCCCGCTCGACCCGAAGGAAATCGAGGCGCGCCGGTGGGATTGGAAAACCGCGCTGCGCTTCCCGCTCGCACTCGACGAGGAAATCTACGGCCTCGGCGTCGATTTCAAATCCATGCGCCGCACCGGCGCGATTTACCAGCTGCACGTGGACCACTGGAGCGGCACGCCCGGCCGCACGCACGCGCCGGTGCCCCTCTACCTTTCGACGAAAGGCTACGCCGTCTTTTTCAACACCGCGCGCTACCTGAACATCACCGTCGGCCACGGCGTGCGCCTCGCCGCCAGGGAAAAACCTCCCGTCATTGATCGCACCACCGGCAAGGGCTGGTCCTCCGCCCCGCGCTCGGATTCCATCGAGGCGCTCGCGAACGCCGAGGGCATGGAAATCCTCGTCTTCGCCGGCCCGACTCCGCTCGACGCGCTGCGCCGCTACAATCTCTACTGCGGCGGCGGCGCGCTCCCGCCGAAATGGGGCCTCGGTTTTCTCACGCGCACGCCCACGAAATACAGCGCCGAGCAGGCTCTCAACGAGATCGCCGCCTTTCGCAAAAACGGCATCCCCCTCGACATGCTCGGCCTCGAACCCGGCTGGCACGACCAAGCCTACCCCTGCTCCTTCGAGTGGGACAAAACCCGTTTCGCCGACCCCGCGAAATTTCTCGGCGAAGTCGAAAAACAACACGTCCGCGTAAATCTCTGGTTCAATCCCTACATCGCGCCGAAGACTCCCCTCTACGAAAAACTCCTCCCCTTCGCCGGCACGCACCTCGTCTGGAATGGCATCGTGCCCGACTACTCGATGCCCGCCGCGCAGAAAATCTTCTCCGATCACCTCGCCCGCACCGTGCTCGACGCCGGCCCGCGCGCCATCGGCGGTTTCAAAATCGACGAGGTCGACGGCTCCGACCGCTACCTCTGGCCCGACAGCGCCAACTTCCCCTCCGGCCGCGACGGCGAGCAACTCCGCCAAACCTACGGCCTCCTCCTGCAACGCACGATCTACGATCTTTTCCACGCGCAAAACCGCCGCACCCTCGGCCAGGTCCGCGGCACCAACGGCGGCGCCTCCCGCTTCCCGTTTGTCATCTACAACGACAACTACGCCTTCGACGAATACATCACCGCCGTCGGCAACACCGGCTTTGCCGGCGTGCTCTGGTCCCCCGAAGTTCGCGGCGGCAAAGGCGAGGATATGCTCCGCCGCACGCAGGCCGTCTGCTTCTCCCCGCTCGCTCTCTTCAACGGCTGGTCCACGCCCGACAAACTCTGGACGCACGCCGAGGTGAAGGACGCGATCCGCGACGCCATCGTTCTCCGCCTCCGCCTGCTCCCATATTTCTACAACGCCTTCGCGCAATACCACTACCAAGGCACGCCCGTCATCCGCCCCATGCAGCTCGTCCCCGGCTTCAACGCCGCGCTAAAATCCGAATCTGGCAAGCTCGACGCCACGGCCAATCCCTACGCCATCGGCAAAATCACCGAGGTGAAAGACCAGTATATGTTCGGCGACGCCCTCCTCATCGCGCCGATTCCGCCCGACGTAAAATCCCGCACCGTCATCCTCCCCGCGGGCAAATGGTATGATTTCTTCACCGGCAAACTCGCCGGCGAAAACGAAACCATCGAAGTCACGCCGCCCTCCAACCAAACTCCGCTCTTCGTAAAAGACGGCTCGCTCGTGCCGATGATCGGCGAACGCCAATGGGCGCCCGAAGCCGGGGAAATCATCCCGCTCGAAATCCGCCACTACGGCACGCAGTCCGGCCAACTCGCGCTCTACGACGACGACGGCGAAACTTTCAACTACGAGCACGGCGAGTTTTCCTGGACGCAACTCCGCGCGACGAAAGACGCCGCCGGCGCGTGGCACGGCACCGTCACCCCCGGCGCCGACGGCCGCACCTGGCACTACTCCGACGTGAAGTGGACATTCATGACGCCCACCCCCTCGTCCCCGTAGGCCCCTCGCGCAGCTCCGCCCGGGCTCAGAGCGTTTCCCGCTCCGCCTGCGCCCGTTTCGTATCGGCCAAGCCGGGCGAATTCTTCACCGAGAAATCCGTGACTTGCCGCAATACGAAACCTGGCGTGCCCGGCGCGCGTTGCGCTTGGAACCCCTCGAAACTGGCACCCGCCACATCGTCGAGGCGCACGGGGGGGCGTTGCTCGGCGCGCGCGTAGCTCACCGTCATGTCCGTCACCGTCAGTCCGCGCACGTGGCGCGCGAACAATCCGTAAACCGGCAGCGTGCCGAACATGCTCGGCTCGGGATAGGCCTTCTCGTTTTCCGGCGGCTCGATCGCCGCGTCGGCCAGCGTGCCGCCCCCGCGATACTCGATGTTCACCCGGCTCAGGGTCACGTCCTCGACCGGGTAGCCGGGCAGCCCGACCACTTGCGAGGCGTAGCGCGGATCGGCGTCGGTCACGACGATGTCGCTGATCGTCACGCGGCGCACCGCGCCCACCGGCGGATGATTCGGTCCGCGTCCGCGGCTGCCGAGCCGCACAAAAATCGGGGCCGTCACGATCTCGCGCATCGTGAGATGAGTCGCCGTCACGTCCTCGATGGTGCCGCCATCCACCATTTCGATTGCCAGCCCGCGGCTGCGCACAAACAGGCAGTTCGTCACCGTGATGTTTTTGAAACTCCCGTTGGTCTCCGTGCCGATTTTGATGCGGCCGGTCACGCCGTCGAGGTCGGGTGCCAGCTCCTGCGTGCGTTGCAGCGTGCCGTCGAGCATCGTGCCGACATCGTAGCCCGACACGTCGCAATCGGTGATGAAAACATTTTCCGTCGAGCGCACGCTGCCGAGGGCGTAGGAACTCTTGAGCACGATCGCGTCGTCATTCGGCGCGTTCACGCGGCAGTGGGAAACGCGCACGTTGCGGCAGCTGTCGAAATCGAAGCCGTCGCGATTCGTGTCCACGTCCACGTGGTCGATCGTGAGGTTCTCCACGCCGGTCGCGAGCAGCGCGAAATGCCCGCCGAGCAGCACGGAGAAATCGCGCAGGGAGACGTTGCGGCAGTTTTTCAGCGCGATGGCCTTGTTGCCCTTCCCATTCATGAAGTCCGTGTCCGTGCCCGGCTCGCCGTCGGCCTGGAGGCGCGCCACGTCGGTGATGCCGCGCATCGACATCGGCATGTCGCCCGCGAGTTTCGCGCGGCGTGGGCCGGGGCCGGAGCGCGTGAGCCCGAGCCCGTGGATGCGCCCGGGTCCGTGAATGCCGATGTCCGTGAGATCCTCGCCCCAGAGGAGGCTGTTGCGCCAGTGGCTGTGGCCGAAATCCTGATACGCATCCCACTCGTTCGGCTCGGCGGCGTCGTATTCGCCAAAACCCGCCGCCGGCTCGGCCGCCAGCAGCGTCGCGCCCGCCGCGAGGTGGAGCGTCACCCGGCTCCTCAGCCGGATGGAAAAACTCAGGTAGGTGCCCGCCGGGAAGTTCACCGTACCGCCGCCCGCCGCGTGCGCCGCCTCGATCGCGCGGTTGATCGCCGCGGTGTCGA
>JANYBX010000155.1 GCA_025360615.1 Opitutia bacterium | reverse complement strand
GAGGAACGGGGGCGGAAGCGGCGTGAGTGCTCATTTGAGGCCGAGCTCCGATTTATGGTCGCCGGGGACGTCGGCAGCGGTGCCCATTTGGGCGCGTTGGAGGGCGCGCACATAGGCGATGACGGCCCAGCGGTCGGCGGGCAAAAGTTTGTCGGCGTAGGAGAGCATGTTGCCCTTGCCGTTCGTGATGGTGTTGTAGATCTCGCCCTCGGCGATCTGGCGGAGACGGTCGTCGTGGTAGGTGGGCGTCGCGCCCATGCCGTATTTTTTCGTGATGCCATTGCCATCACCGACGGCACCATGGCAGGGCAGACAGTAGATCGTGTAGCGATCCTGACCGCGCTCGATGAGCTTCAGATCGACCGTCACCGCGGAGGGAAACCCGCGGGCGAAAGAGCCGTCGGCGTTCTTGCCGGCGTAGTAGCGGTCGTCGTCGCGCAGCGGGGCGCTGGCCATGACGGTGCCGGGGACGGGCACACGATCCGCGCGGCCGTCGGCGAAGAACTTGCTCGAACCCTGCGAGTAGGGTTTCGGCTGGTGCTTCATGCCGGGGAAGGCCCACTCGGGAAACACATCATTGGGCGGCGAGGTGAATTTCGTGCCGCGGAGTCCGAGGATGGACACCACGAGCACGCAGACAAAGGCGGTGACGAGATAGACGTGGCGCATGGCTCAGGCTTCCAGCTCCTTGATATTTTTGCCGCCCGCTTTTTCGAGGAGGGCTTTGGTGTTGGCCAGATTGTAGCGGGGATCGCGCGCCTCGATGACGACGAAGAACTGGTCATCCATGCCGCGCACGATGTGTTCGTATTTCAGCACGGGATGATAGTGCATCGGGAGGCCGTTGAGGAAAAACATGCCGCCGATCGTGGCAAAGGCAGTGAACAAAATCGTGAGTTCGTAGCTGACCGGGAAGGCGAACATCGGGCTGAAAAACGGCTTGCCGCCGACGATCAGCTTGTAGTCGGAAGCGCCGGTCCACCAAATCATCGACATGCCGGTGCAGAAACCGGTGAGGCCGCCACAGAGCGAGATGCGCGGCACGCGGGAGCGCGTGAGGCCCATCGCGCCATCGAGGCCGTGAACGGGGAACGGCGTGATGCAGTCCCAGTTTTTATAGCCGGCATCGCGCACCAGCTGCGCGGCTTGGTAAAGCGAGGGAGTCGTCTCGAAGGTGGCGATCAGGCCGTAGGGAGAGGAAGCCATGGTCGGTGAAATTAGTGGGACGCGTGCACTGCGACCGGGTCGCCGTGGCCCGTATCCTCGGCGTGACCGCCATGAACGTCAGCCTGCGGCGTGACGGCTTTCAGCTCGGCCATCGGCATGATGGGGAGGAAGCGAATGAAGAGGAGAAACAGCACCGAGAAGACGCCGAACGTCCCGAAGAACGTGAAGATTTCCACGATGCTCGGCGAGTAGTAGCCCCAGCTCGACGGCAGGAAATCACGGGCGAGCGAGGTGACGATGATGACGAAGCGCTCGAACCACATGCCGACGTTGACGAAGATCGAGAGCACCCAGACGAAGGTGGTGTTGTTGCGCACGCCCTTGAACCAGAAGAACTGCGGCGTGATGACGTTGCACGAAATCATGATCCAATAGGCCCATGCGTAGTGGCCGAAGGCGCGGTTAATGAAAGCGAAGCCCTCATACGGATTCGCGCCATACCACGCGATGAAGAACTCCATTGCGTAGGCATAGCCGACGATGGTGCCGGTCGCCAACGTGATCTTACACATGCAGTCGATGTGATACTGCGTGATGAGATCCTCGAGGCCGTAGATGGCGCGCAGCGGGAGCATGAGCGTGAGCACCATGCCGAAGCCCGAGAAGATCGCGCCGGCGACAAAGTAGGGCGGGAAAATCGTCGTGTGCCAGCCGGGGAGCAGCGAGACGGCGAAATCGAACGAGACGATGGTGTGCACGGAAAGCACGAGCGGCGTCGAGATACCGGCGAGAACGAGGTAGGCCATCTCGTAGTTGCTCCAGTGGCGGTTGGAACCGCGCCAGCCCATCGCGAACAAGCCGTAGAGAAACGAGCGGGTCTTCTTGCCGGCGGCATAGAAACGGTCGCGCAATACGGCGAGGTCAGGCAAAAGGCCGACATACCAGAAGAGCACGGAAACGGTTCCGTAGGTCGAGACGGCGAACACGTCCCACTCCAGCGGAGAACGGAAATTCTGCCAGATGACGTTCGAGTTCGGGATCGGGAAAAGGAACCACGCATACCACACGCGACCGACGTGGAAGACCGGGAAGATACCGGCGCACACGACGGCGAAAATCGTCATCGCCTCGGCTGCGCGGTTAATGGACGTGCGCCACTTTTGGCGGAGCAAACAGAGAATGGCCGAGATGAGCGTGCCGGCGTGGCCGATACCGATCCAGAAGACGAAGTTGACGATGTCCCACGCCCAGTTGACCGGGTTGGCATGGCCCCACACGCCGACGCCCGTCGAGACGAGGTAGGTGATGCCGGCGACGGTGAACGACGCGACAAAGCAGGCGAGCGCGAAGCAGACCCACCACCACGTGGGAGTCTTGCCCTCGATGATGCCGCAAATTTTTTCCGTGATCCACGAGAAGCTGCGGTCGTTTAGGACCAACACAGCGCGCGGCAAAACCGCGGGGCGGACTTCCTGGAGAATGGCCGGGGTCTCGGCGTGTTCGGCAGCGTGAGACATTAGCTGAGCCCTCCGAAGCGTTTCATCATTTCAAGCCCGCCGTGGCCGGGGGTTTTCTTTTCGACCTTCTTTTCCTCGTGGCCGTGCGCGGGTGCGCCGTGTTCCCCTGCCCCGCCGGGTTCGCCGTGGGCGGCGGGATGATTTTTCTTGTTGGCCTCAATGCGGCTGAGCGGGAGAGCCGAGTAGTCGGGCATCTTGGGATTCGGGTTGCGCAATTTTCCGAGGTAGGTCGTGCGCGGACGGATGTTGAGATAGCCTAGGAGTTCGTAGTCCTGCTGGCGGGCCTTGGCCTGCGAGACAGCGCTCTTGTCGTCGAGAATATTGCCGAAGACGATGGATTCGACGGGGCACACCTGTTGGCAGGCGGTCTTGATCGTGCCATCGGGGACGATCACGTCGGAAGGATTCCCAGCTTGCGCGGTCTTCACCTTGTGTTGGATCTTCGCGTTCTGGATGCGCTGCACGCAATAGGTGCATTTTTCCATGACGCCGCGCATGCGCACGGAGACCTCGGGATTCTTCACCATCTGCACAAGCTCCGGCATGCCATGCGGCCCGAGCGGGCCCATATAAAGGCTGTCGAGCGAGCGTTGATTCCAATCGAAGAAATTAAAGCGGCGGACCTTGTAGGGACAGTTGTTCGCGCAATAGCGGGTGCCGATGCAGCGGTTGTAGGCCATCGTGTTGAGGCCTTCCTCGTCGTGGACGGTGGCGTTGACGGGGCACACGGTTTCGCAGGGCGCGGTCTCGCACTGCGCGCAGGCGATGGGCTGGATCGAAATCTGCGGATCCTCGGGCAACTGCTTGTTCCCCTCGCCGCCGAACGCCCCAGCATCGGCGTTGCCGTCGGAATAATAACGATCGAGGCGAATCCAGTGCATCTCGCGGCCGCGCATGACCTGCTCGCGACCGACGATGGGAATGTTGTTCTCGGCCTGACAGGCGACGACGCAGGCGTTGCAACCGATGCAGGTGTTCAGGTCAATCGACATGCCCCACTGGTGCGCGCCGTCGAAATTCGGAGTTTTGTAGAGAGAGCCGCCACGGGGCAGCTCGGACGCGCGCTGGGCGGG
>JANYBX010000148.1 GCA_025360615.1 Opitutia bacterium | reverse complement strand
CCTCCGAATTCGACCAGGAAGCCTACGACATCTGGGCCGGCATTTTCAAAAACGAGGGCCTCGATCCCGCCGTCCACATCGTCTACGGCAACAAGAAAGATAACTTCTGGATGATGGGCGACACCGGCCCCTGCGGCCCCTGCTCCGAAATCCATTTCAACCTTCTCCCGAGCGACGACGAGATCGAAGGCCTCAAAGGCGTGAACTCCTCCAGCCCGCGCTGCATCGAAATCTGGAATCACGTCTTCATTCAATTCAACGCCAACGCCGACGGCACCTTCTCGCCTCTCGCCGCCAAACACGTGGACACCGGCATGGGCTTCGAGCGGGTCGCCGGCATCATGGCCACGACGAAAAAGTTTACCGACTTCACCGCCGAGCCCTCGAACTACGAAGCCGACGTCTTCGCCCCGCTCTTCGCGAAGATCACCGCCCTCTCCGGCAAAACCTACACCCGCACCGTCCCCACGAAGCGCGAAGGCCTGAGCGAACAGGAAAACACCGACATCGCCTTCCGCGTGTTGGCTGATCACGCGCGCACGATCAGTTGTGCGATTGCCGACGGCATCATGCCCGGCAACGACGGCCGCAACTACGTCATCCGCCGCATCCTCCGCCGCGGCATCCTCTACGGCAAAAAACTCGGCCTCCAAACCGGCTTCTTCGAACAACTCGTCGCCCCCGTCGTCGAATCGCTCGGCAACGTTTTCCCGGAGCTGCAACAACAGCAGGACATCATCCGCCGCGTCATCCGCAGCGAAGAAGAAAGCTTCGGCCGGACGCTGGAACGCGGGTTACAGCGGTTTAATATGTCTCTATTCGAGACGATTCACGATGTTGCTGTAACATCAGGTGCGACGAAGAAAGCGATCATCATGATTGAGCACGTATCGGGTGGCGCGACGAGTCCCGCTACGGATGATGGTTTGCCGCAGACCTTGTTTCCGACAACTCCCGTCAACCAAGATTTAGCAGTCCAACTTTTTGGCCGCGCCATACAATTCACTGGAAGGGCGGCTTTCGAACTCTACGACACCTACGGCTTCCCGCTCGACATGACTCAACTCCTCGCTGTCGAGCGTGGCCTCACAGTCGACACAACGGACTTCGAAACCGAGATGGAGAAGCAACGCGCCCTCGGCCGCGCCGCGCAGAAAAAAGAAATCCTCGTCGCCGCGACCGAAGGCGACGCCACCACCGACCAGAAGCCAACCACCTTCGTCGGCTACACCGGCCTCACCTCGCCCGCTCAGCTCGTCGATGTCATCACTGCCGACAAAGCCACGTTCCTCGTCTTCGACCAAACGCCCTTCTACGCCGAGATGGGCGGACAAGCCGGCGACACCGGCACCGCGCTCGTCGGCGGCCAACTCGTCCACATCACCGACACAATCAAAGACAAATCCGGCCGCCACCTGCACAAGCTCGCTGACGGATCGTCGCCGCTCACCATCGGCGTGAAAGCCGAACTTTCCGTGGACGTCGCTCGTCGCCGCGCGATCTCCCGCCACCACACCGCCGCTCACTTGATCCACTGGGCGCTCCGCAAAATCCTCGGCACCCACGTCCGCCAAGCCGGCACGTCGAAGACCCCCGACCGCATGCGTTTCGATTTTTCCCACTTCGAAGCCGTCACCCACGCCCAGCTCCACGAGGTCGAGCAGCTCGTCAACGAGCGCGTCCTCGAAAACGGCCTCGTTGAAACTTACGAGACCGAGTTCGACAAAAAGCCCGAGGGCACCCTCGCCTTCTTCGGCGACAAATACGGTAAGTTCGTCCGCGTTGTGGACATCAACGGCTACAGCCGCGAGCTCTGCGGCGGCACGCACGTCGCCACCACCGCCGAGATCGGCCTCATCAAGATCGTCGCCGAGATGGCCGTCGCCGCCGGCACGCGCCGCATCGAAGCCGTCGCCGGCCAGGCCGCCTACGATTTCGTGAAAGTCCGCGAAGACGCTCTCGCCGCCGTCGGCGCGCATCTCTCCGCCGGCCCGCTCGACGTGAATAAAAAACTCGAGGCCCTCCTCGCGCACAAAGCCGAGCTCGAGAAAAAGCTCAAAGCCTTCGAGCAAAAAGCCGCCTCCGCCCTTGCCGAGGAACTCGCCGCCAAGGCCATCGCGCGCGACGGCCTAAAATTCGTCTCCGCCGTCGTTTCCGCTTCCGATCCGGAGGCGCTTCGCTCCATCGGCTCGCAGATCCTCGCCAAGATCGGCGATGGCGTCGTGCAGCTCGGTGCCGCGTTTGGCGACCGCGCCAGCGTCGTCGTCTTCTGCTCGCCCGCCGCCATTAAAGCCGGCCATCAGGCTGGCAAGCTGGTGCAGGAATTGAGCGTGAAGCTCGGCGGCAAAGGCGGCGGCAAACCCGACTTCGCGATGGGCGGCGGCAAGGAAACCGCCAAGCTCGCCGAGGTGCTGGGTTGACCGATCTCCGCCAGATGGCAGATATCTTCATGCCATTTGGCTTTCTCGCTTGCACCTCTCCTTTCTCCGCGCATGGTCTGCCGTATGAAAAAGAAAGTCCCCGCGAAGCCTTTCACTTACACGATGGATGACCATCAGGAAAATGCCCTCCGCGTCGAGGAGGGGCTGCCCGTCACCGATCTGGTGGCCTTTGGGCGCGAGGCCGGCTTCACCGTCGATGAGCTGGCGCACCTCGTGCATATCCCGCCGCGCACCTACGCCCGCCGGGTGGCCAGCAAGGCCCGCCTCAGCCTGCCCGAGGGCGAGCGCGCGGTGCGCGTCATGCGGCTCTACGATCACGCGAAACAGCTTTTCGCCACCCACGAAAACACGCGCCAGTGGCTGAATGCCGAGCTGCCGGCGCTCGGCTGGCGCACTCCGCTGGATTTTGCCCGCACCGAGCAGGGCGCGCGCGAGGTGGAGAATCTCATCGGCCGGATCGAGCACGGCATCGTTACGTGAGCCCGCTGGTCGTCTGGCGGCTTTCGCGGGAAAACTATGCGGCTGAGGCGTTCTCCGGCGAGGGCGCTCGCCGCGTCGGCGGCCGCTGGAGCCCTATCGGCCTGAACATGGCCTACAGCAGTGAGTCGCGCTCCCTGGCTGCGCTCGAAGTGCTGGCCAACGTGCGTGATCCCAAAATCCTCTTTGCCCGGCCTTGGGTCGCTATCTCCGCCACGATTCCCCCGGGGCTGATCGAGCATCCCGCGCGCGTGCCAAACAACTGGCGCGACACCCCTCACTCGCGCGAGACCCAGGTCTTCGGCGCCGAGTGGGTGCGGGCCGCGCGCAGTGCTGCGCTACGCGTGCCCAGCGCGGTCGTGCTCGGGGAATTCAACTACCTGATCAATCCAGCACACCCCGACTTTGCCAAAATCATCGTCGGCAAACCCGAGGCATTTGATTTCGACACGCGTTTCAAGCGGTAGGATCGCCGGCCCGACCGTCGCGGCGCTTCCCTGCCCTTGCCGTGCAATCCCCGACCGACCACGTTGAAGCCATGTCCCCGGCCACCGCCGAACTTCCCGCGCTCATCGCCATCCTCGCCTTCAACGCGAGCAACCAGCTCGCCGTGCGCCAGCTCGGCTCGAAGACCGGCCTGCCGTTCACCGGCACCGATCTCGCGATGGCGACGGTGCGGCTTGAGAGTGCGTTTCGCGAACACACTCCGCCGGAGGAATATTTTTCGGCGAACGCCGGCGGCCGCGCCTATCGCGTATTTTTCGCCCAAGTCACCGGCGTTGCGGCCGACCGCGAGATCGCGTTTCTCTCTCTCGAAAAACTCGCGGCCAATCCCGCAGCCCTCGCTCCCTCGCTCGCCGTGCTTCTGGAGAAACTGGAGCCGCACCTCATCAAAATCCCCTACCTGCATCTCGGGGAAAACGATTTCATCTACAAGTTTCGCCCCGAAAAAGAGCGCAACACCTCGATCTACGCGCAGGACGCCGCCGCCAGCATGCTCTACCAATCGCAGCTCTGCGCCGCGATCAAGGCCCTCGCCCGCCAGCACGAACGCACCGCGGCCGCGCCCGTCACGCTCGATTTCGGCGCGGTTCGCTACGTCATCCCGAGTCATTTCGGCTTTTGCCTCGGCGTGCGCAACGCCATCGAGCGCGCCTACGAAACGCTCGCCGAAAATCCCGGCCGCCGCGTCTTCATGCTCTCCGAGCTGATCCACAATCCTTTCGTCAACGAGGACCTCCTCCGTCGCGGGCTCCGCTACCTGCAAACCGACAAAGGCACGCCCTACACCGACGGCACTCCGGGCTCCGCGCAGCTCTGGGATACCCTGACCCCGGACGACATCGTCATCATCCCCGCCTTCGGCGCGACCGACGACGACAAGCGCCGCCTCGTTCGAAAAGGCATCGCCGTCAGTCAATACGATGCCACCTGCATGCTCGTGGAAAAAGTCTGGAAAGCCGCGCGCGCCTATGGCCGCGAAGGTTTCACCGTCATCATCCACGGCAAAAGCGAACACGAGGAAACCAAGGCCACCTTCTCCAACACCCTCCGCCACGCCCACGCCGTGATCGTGCGCAACCTCGACGAAACCCGCCGCCTCAGCGAAATCATCGCGAGCGACGATCCCGCCGTGCGCGCGCGCTTCTATGAAATCTTCGCGGGCAAACATACACCGGGTTTTGCTGTGAATCGCGATCTCGCCCGCGTCGCCGTCGTCAACCAGACCACGCTGCTGATGAACGAAACGCTCGAAATTATCGAGCACCTCCGCGAAATCTACCGCGCGAAATTTGGCGACGACACCCGCGTCGGCGGCAGCAGCCGGCGCGACACGCTCTGCTACGCCACGCAGGTGAACCAGGACGCCCTCAGCCGCGCGCTCGCCGAGCCGCTCGATGCCGCGTTTGTGATCGGCGGGAAAAACTCCTCGAACACCTACCAGCTCTTCCGCCTCTGCGAACAGAAGCTCGGCGAGAAGGCGTTCTTCATTCAGAGCGAAGCCAACATCCTCTCGCGCGACGCCGTGGAGCACTACGTTTACGTCGGAGGCGGTGTCGGTCGCACGGAGGCCCGCCCGCTCTGGCCCGCGGACTGCACTCCGAAACGCGTGCTCATCACCGGCGGCGCGAGCTGCCCTGATGGGATTATTCAACAAGTCATCACACGCATAAATTCATTCTTCCCGCCGGCCCAGCTCCGCGGCATCGCCGACGTGCTGCACGACTTGGAAAAATCAGGCTGATGCCGCCGGCTTGGACGCAGTGTCTTTCTCGCGCTTCGTCCACACCACCAGCCAGCACCAGAAAAACGCGCTCACGATCAACGTGCCGGGCAGCGCCCAGAGCACCGCGCGTTGCA
>JANYBX010000301.1 GCA_025360615.1 Opitutia bacterium | reverse complement strand
ATCGCGGTGAACTCCACGATGCTACTGCACGGCGGCATGGTTTACGTCGACAATCCCCAAGGCAGTTTCACCGGCATCCAGATTCAGACGCACGGCAAGCGGCCGGCGAGCGAGGTCACCGGCACGATCAAGAAGATGTCGGAGGACACGACGTCGTTCTCCGCCGCCTGGAAGCAGAGTTCATCCGACTGGGTGATGACGCTGGATCCGCAGGCGTTTGCCGACGGCATCCTGCGTGTCAGCTACGCGATCAATGACATGACCGTCGAGCAGATCAAAAAAGTGCGGAAGTAAGGCGAGGCGCGGCGACTGGGTAAACGCAGGGCGCATGTCTTGCTTCTAGCCCTACAGCGAGAATCGCGCTGGGGGTAAAAGGCAAAGCCCGGGCTCGTCCGCCCAGTCCCTCACGCCACGGCGTTGATGCCCCCGAGTTTCTCGGCCTGCTGCACGAGCTTCATCGCGGCGTTGAGATTCAGGTCCGTGAGTTTCTTGAAGTTGATGCAACTGCGGCCGGTCTTCACCTGGCCGAGCTTCGCGGCATTCCGCTCGACGAGGTAGCCGTCCTTGTCGCCCACACAGATGTGGAGGGCGTAGCCGGTTTTCCCCGCGGCGAGTCCGATCAGAAACCAGTCGCCTTCACGGCCGCTGGCCGACTTGTAGCGATACTTCCCATAGGCGATGAGGGGCGCTGGGCCCATGCCGGACATCATGAACGGCGCGAGCTTCGGCACGACTTTGCGGATGGCCTGATGCACGGTCGTCATCGTGTCGCGGCGATCCGCGGGGAGGCCCGCGAGGAATTCGTCGAGGGTGGGGAGGGTTTTTGTTTTGGGCATGCGGAGAGGCTGTGCCGTCTGATGCTCGGCAATCAAACGGGAAGAAGCGGCGCGGCGTGGGAGCGTTTGCCACAGGGCCCCGACGTCGGCCGTGATTTACCCGCGCCGGGCGGCCTCGATCGCGGCGACGTCGATCTTCCCCATCATCATCATGGCCGCGAAAGCCCGCTTCGCCTCGGCGCCGCCGGCCGCCATGGCTTCCGTGAGCACCCGCGGGGTGATCTGCCACGAGAGGCCCCAGCGATCCTTGCACCAGCCGCACGCGCTTTCCTCTCCGCCTTGGCCGACAATGGCGTTCCAGTAGCGGTCCGTTTCCTCCTGGGTGTCCGTGGCGACCTGAAAAGAAAACGCCTCGCTGTGCTTGAACCTCGGGCCGCCGTTGAGGCCGAGACAGGGAATGCCCAGGACCGTGAACTCGACGGTGAGGATGTCGCCCGCCTTGCCGTCCGGAAAGTCGCTCGGCGCCTTGTGCACGGCGGTCACTTCACTGTTCGGAAAAGTCGCGGCGTAGAAGCGCGCTGCTTGCAGCGCGTCCGTGTCGAACCAGAGGCAGAGGGTGTTCTTCGGTTTCATGTTTGGTTCTTCCTGTTAAGCCCGTCTCCATCGCGGGAACAAGTAAAGCCTGCCCTTTCTGGCCGATCCTTTCCGGAAAATATCATGAGCTTTTTGCGACAAGATTCGGCTGCCGGGCGGCAGTCGCAGACTGCGTGGCCGTTCCGCGGCCGAAAGGGTGTCGGTTACTTCGCCGAGCAGCTCAACATCCACTCGTTGCCGAAGCGATCGATGAGGCTGGCCCAACAACCGCCCCACGGCATTTCGGTTGGCGGATACTCGACCGTGCCGCCTTCCTTCAGCGCGGCAAACAAGCGATCGGTCTCGGCGCGGGTGTCGGGCTCGAGGTTGAGGGTGACGTTGTTGCCTTGGATGCGCTGGCCCAAATGCGCGGGGGCGTCGTTGCCCATGATCACATGGCCGCCGAGGATCGGGAGGGAGATGTGCATGATCGCCTTCGCCTGCTCGGGCGGCCACGGCGGCTGGCCGGGGGCGTTGGGAAGATCGCCAAAGCGCTTGATGGGGCCGATGAACTCGGTTTTGAAAACCGACCGATAGAAGAGGAAGGCTTCCTCGGCATTGCCGGCGAAGTGAAACCAAGTGGAAGTGCGAGCCATGATGGATGGGGATGAGGTGGATGGAGTGAGGAATGCGTGGACTCTTTCTCTACGAACCAAGGCGCCGTGTCCGGACAAGGCCGATGATGTTTTTCGCGGGGCGCGTGCCGGGGTTGCTCGGCGAAGGCAAGTGGCCGTTCCGGGAATGCCGTTCCGCGCCTCGGTCCACCGTGGCTGAATCCAAAGCCCGCCCATGGGCGTGCCATCAATATCTCACTCCCGCGCCGTGCCCCGTTTTCCGGAGGGAAACAAGTAAAGCCTGACCCATTCCGTCCGCCCCTTGTGAGCGTAGTCAGTTTGCTGAAACCCTTCCGCTGCTTTTTGAGAACCTCTTGAGAACCTGAGCTTGGCGGCGTGGCCGATAATAGCTCACGCTCATCGCTTCATGCCTGATTGGTTTTACCGCCCCGTTGCTCAACGGGCGCTCTTCAGTCTGCCGGATGAAGCGGCGCGGGGAGTGGCGTTGGGCGTGATCGGCATACTGGGAAAAAGCGCCGCGGGTCGATCTGTCATCGAGTTCATGGGGCATATGGCGCCCGATCCCCGCCTCTCCTTTTCGATTGGCGGGACCAGATTTGCTTCACCCGTGGGGTTGGGTTGGCGCGTGGACCCCGAACAGCGAGCTACCGGGGGCCTGTCCTGCTTCGGCATCGGATGCCTCGAAACCTACACCGGGCCTCACCGCACGGTGCGAAGAACCAAAGGACAAACACTCACTGATGGGCCGCCGTTCAACGCCGGTTTGATTCCGCCTGAGGGAAGGAATGCGACGCTTCAGCGGCATCGCGATAAGGGAGGGAAGGAATGGCTGCGATTGCCCGAAGGTCCGAATCTGCCCGTGATCGTTTGGGATCGAACGATGGATTTGTCGGGAGATGAGTTCAGGCATGGAGTGGTGTTGCAAGTGGGAGAGTTGGATGCGGCTCAGGTTTGGACGGTGCCGACGGCCATGCCTGGAAAACTTCCCGAACGCGTTCGGGCTTGGCGCCAGACGCTGAGCGCCGGCAGCCCCGTTATTGTTTCCGGCGGCATCGGCCAGCCGAGCGATGCGGTGGCGTTGGTGGCGGCGGGAGCCACCCTTTTGTTGATCGATGCCGGGTTAATTTATCGCGGACCGGGACTGGTGAAGCGCTGCAATGAGGCATTGCTGGCGCAATTGCCGGTCATGGAGGCACCGCCGCAAACGGTCAGCATATTCCATCGATCCTGGTTCTGGACGATCGCTCTAGGCGTGGCTTTGGCGGCGGGAGGTTTGGCTGCACTCGGCCTGGCTCTGTCTCGGGTGTTGTTGCCCTACGATGAGCACTACATCGGACTGACCTCGGCGGCGTTGAAAAAAACGATGCCGCGGTTGTTCGCCTTTATGGCGCATGATCGTGCAACTCTTGCCGGCGTGATGCTGGGGCTGGGATGGCTGTATGCGTGCCTTGGCTGGCATGGGGTGCGTGCGGCCCGGCCCGGAGCTAAGACGGCGGTGATCGCTTCCGCGCTCGCGGGCTTCGCGAGTTTCTTTGCGTTTTTCGGTTTTGGCTACTTCGACACCTTGCACGCGTTTGTGGCCGTGGTGCTGTTTCAGTTCACCGTTCAAATCATGGTGGCGGTGGAAGGCGGTGCCTCGATATCCGCCGTTATACCTGACGATGAGGATGGCCGTTGGCGCTCCGCTCAGTGGGGCCAGCTGCTTTGGGTCGTGCATGCCGTGGGTCTGCTTTTCGCCGGGAGCTTGATTCTCGGCATCGGCATGACCTCGGTTTTTGTGAGCGAAGATCTCGGATTTCTGTGCATGACCACGCAACAAACCTTGGAGCTCGGGGAGCGCATGATCGGTGTTGTGGCACATGATCGAGCGAGCCTGGGAGGAATGTTACTGGCCAGCGGAGTCGCCATGCTCCTGCCCGTGCTCTGGTGTTTCCGGAGAGGTGAAGACTGGCTTTGGTGGGCCATGGCCGGGTTGGGATTTCCCGCCTACGCCGCTGCACTGGGTGTGCACTTAAAGGTCGGCTACACCGACTGGCACCATATGGTCCCCGCGTTGTTGGGAGTCGGCTTGTGGCTTGGCGGGCTCATCTTGACTCGTAGCTACCTAAAAAAGAGGGGCATCGGTCGGTTGTTCACACATGAGGCTCCCCCGAATTGACGGACACGGGCACCAGAAAATTCAACGACCCGCAGCCTGACGCTCTCCGGCTTTCGTGCATCCCGACCGACGGCGAAGGGGACCGGAAGCTCCAGCGATGATCTAGCCGTGATGTAAGGGTGATCTAGCCGTGATGTAAGGGTGATGTAGAGGGAGATGTAGCCGTGATGTAAGGGTGATGTAGAGGAGATGTAGCCGTGATCTCCGAGCGGTCCCGGAGGCCGGAATCCCGGAGTTGTGACGAGATGGCGTGGTTTCGAGGGTGCGAAACGCCGCGACACCGCGGATCGGGGGCAGCTTGGCTCAGGCGAAATTCAAATAATCGAGGTATTCCTCGAGCAGAATTTCGCCGGGCGGGATGGG
>JANYBX010000300.1 GCA_025360615.1 Opitutia bacterium | reverse complement strand
ACCAGAGAAAATTTTGGAGCTGCCAGCAGAGGAGCGCGAACGTCATCACGGGTTTGTTGCCGAAGCGGTCGAGCAACCGGCCCCACGCGGGCAGGGCGAGCGCGCCGCCGAGCGCGGTGAGCGTGGAGAGGATGCCGACGTCGAAGGCGGAGAAGTTGAGCTGTTCAAACATGAACACGTGATAGAATGGACCGAAGCAATTCGCGGAGAACGACCACACCGCGCCGAAGCCGACGAAGAGCAAAAACGAGCGCGCGCCGAGGAGCACCTGGAGTTGCGCGCCGAGTGAGATCGCGGGGGCGCGGGCTTGGGGCAGCTTGCGCGTGGGCGCGATCCACTGCCAGTAGAGCGAGGCGATGCGCACGAGGGCGGACCCGGCGATGATGGCTTGAAAAGCCGGGATCGCGTAGTCCCAGTGCGCGAGCGTCCAGCCGGCGAGGAAGAGGAACGCGAGGGTGGAGAACTGGAGCGAGGCATTGCGCCGGGAGAAATATTTTCCGCGCAGCCGGGCGGGCACCCACTCCTGAATCCACGAATTCCACGTCACGCCGGCGACGGCGGCGAAACAACTGGAGGCGAAGAACCAGAGGATGAGCCAGCGTGCGGCTGCCGCGGGATCGGCGCGCGGGATGAACGGGAGAAAAACGCCGAACGCGATCCAGAGCGCGAGATGCAGGCTGGCGGCGGTGACGGTGACGATTTGCGGCGGACGCCAGCGCGCGATGGCCGAGGCGGTGAAGATTTGAAAAAAATTCGCGAGAAACGGCATCGCGCTCATCAGGCCGATGGCGGGCTTGGGCAAAATGAAGGCCTTCGTGACGAGCGCGGTGATGAAGACATTTACCGGGAGCGACATCGTGACGATGGGCATGGCGACGATGCCATCGGCCGTGCAGAGCCGGAGGCTGCGGAGGAGGTCGGCCTTGCGTTGAGCGACGGCGGCGCGCGCGGTGGTTGCGTTCACGAATGAGTTGGGCGCAATCAAAGGGCGTGGGCCGGATAATCAAAGCGAAAGCATGGGCGGAGAAACGCACGGTGGCACACGCGCGGGAGTTGTTGGGGAAATTCCTCGTGCGGCAGTGGCCTGATGGCCGGGTGGAGGCCCGCATGATTACCGAAGTGGAGGCCTACGACGGTGAGCGGGATCAGGCGTGTCATGCGCGCGTCGGGCGCACGGGACGCACGGAGACCATGTATTCCACGGGCGGGGTGTGGTATGTCTATCTCTGTTACGGCGTGCATGAGATGCTGAACCTCGTGGTCGGCCCGCGCGACTGGCCCGCGGCGGTTTTGATTCGCGGGGTCGAGGGCTTGAGCGGGCCGGGGCGGGTCACGAAAGCGCTCGGGATCGGTCGCGGGCTGAATGCAAAGACCGCCGAGGCGCGGAATTCGCTGTGGATTGAGGCTCGTGGCGTGCGCGTGTCCCGGAGGCAGGTGAAGGCGACGCCGCGAATCGGGGTGAACTATGCGGGGCCGGTGTGGGCGGCGAAGCGATGGCGGTTTATTTTTGAACCGCGAGCAACGGCGCCAGCGCGGCCTGGGCATCGGAAAGGGAAATCTCCGCGAGTGTCGGGCCTCGCCTGAGCACGCGGACGTGCGCGGCGCGAGGCGCCCACAGCGCGGGATCGGTGGGGCCGAAGAGCAGCAGGCCCGGCACGCCGCACGCGGCCGCGAGGTGGCTCACGCCGGAATCATGGCCGAGAAAAAGCCGGCATTCGGCGAGGGCGACGACGAGTTGTTCGAGCGGGAGTTGGTGCGCGGCCCGGCCGAAGGGCGCGAGGGCGACGCGCGTGGCGGGCGATTCGGCCTCGCCGGTGATGATGAGAAACTCGGCGCGGTGGGTGTGCTGGAGCCACGCGCAGAGTTCGAGCCAGCGGGGGAGCGGCCAGTTTTTCGAGGGCGAGCCGCTGCCGGGATGGATCGCGATCAGCCGCGCGGTGGGCTGCGGCCACGCCAGAGGATAAAAATTTTCCGGGGCGAGCCCGAGGGCACGGAGCGGCTCGCCATAGTGCGCCGCGGCGGGGGAGAGCGTGGGGTGCGCGGGAGCGGAGAGAAAGCGTTGCGCGGCGTGGAGCGGGAAATGGCGCGCGAGTTCGCCGGCG
>JANYBX010000065.1 GCA_025360615.1 Opitutia bacterium | reverse complement strand
GGGCTCGTAGGGGTTCGGCTCCGCGCTCGCCGCGGTCTTCATGACTTCGGCCTGCTTCCTCTCCACCGCGCGCTGCTTCGCCGCCGCGACCTCGGCGCGCATTCGCTCGAGCGCAATGTGATCGCTGCGCAACGCCTCCAGCTCAGTCGCCGAGATTTGCGCCGCTTGCAGCCGGACATGGTCGCCCATCAAGCGCGCATGCTCACGCTCCTGATCGCGCAAGGCTTCGAGCTCGGCGCGCAGGCTCTCGTTCGTCTGCCGTTGCCACACAAAGGTGAGGACAACTCCCGCGCAGAGCAGGCCGAACACAGAGAAAAATATCAGGTTTCGTCGCATGACTCAAAACCACGAATCGGTTATGACCGACTTTGCTGCCTTTGGCACCGGCGTGCCAGCAGAGCCCTGCTCTTTCGCCACCCCCGTAAAAACGATCGGCACCGTCATGATCGTGTTCACCGCACGCCCGCCTTTTTGGCCAGCGTCAAACTGCCACTTGCTCACCGCTTCCACCGCCGCCGTTCCGAATTCAGGATGGCTTGATTTCACCGCATACGCGTTCCGCACCTTTCCCGCCGCATCCACGATAAACTCCACCATCGCTTCGCCCTGGGTCCCGGCGTTTCGCATTTCCAAGGGATAAACGGGCGCAACCCGAAATTTCGCGGTCGGGAGCCGGTCCACACTGCCCATCGGCAACACCTCGCCGCTCACCGCCGGCTCAGGCGCTTTCTTCGCCGGCACCACCGTGCGCGCGGCTTGCGCCTGCAACTGCACTTTGAGCGCCGCCGCTTCGTCGCTCACGCGCGCCAGCTCCGCGTCGTCCCTCCGCAACGCCGCCACTTCGTTCGCGACGCGCGCGAGCCGCTCATTTTCGGTGCGCAGCGCAACGATGTCCGCGGGCTGATGGAGCCCGGCGATTTCTTGGCGCAGCGCCGTATTCGTTTTTCCCTGCACCGCGATTCCCGTCGCACCGGCCACCGCGATGGCGCTGGCGATTCCGATTTGTAGTTTGGTCATGCTCATAAAAGTCACCACTGCCCCCGCCCCGACGCCGGCCGTGGCTCCCGCCAGCGCCGCGCCCGTCACCGTCGCCGCACAGCCCAGCGGTGCCGCCGCCACCGCCTGGGTCGCCAGCGCGACGGCGAGCGCTCCGGTCGTCGAGGTCACGCCGCGCCGCGCGAGCGAAGCGTGGAGTTTGTCGAGCGCCCGCTCGACGCGCATCCGTGCCGTGTTTTCCGCCAGGCTCAGTTTCGCCCCCACGCTCGCGAAGTCGCGTCCCTCGAAAAAACGCAGCAGCACCGCTTCGCGGTCGGCCTCGCCGAGTTCGCCCAGCGCTTCGTCGATCACGGGGCGCACGCGCTCCCAATCCAGTTTCTCCGCCGAGTCGTGCAAAATTTCATTCATGGTCTGGGCCTCCTGTTCGCGGGTGTGACGGCGACGTTCGCCGCGCACAATCTTGGCCGCCGCGAACCGCGTGCTCGTGAAAAGCCACCCGGCCAGCACGCGATGACCCGCGAGCGTGGCCGCCTTCCGCGCGAGATCGGTGAACACCACCTGCGTCACATCCTGCGCGAGGTGCGCATCGCCGTTCACCTGCCGCAACGCGCAGGAGTAAACGAGATTCACATGCCGCCGCACGAGTTCCGCGAACGCATCCTCCGCGCGATTTTCAGCATAACAACGGAGCAGTTCGGCATCGTCCCTCATGGTGGTTCATTCCATAGCACCCGCCGCCGGGTAAACCGCACAAAAAATCGGCCCGCATCCCCATTCGGTGGCACCAGCCTCATCCCCACCCAATACAATCCGCGCCGAACGCTAAAGCACCCTCTCCCAGACTATGATGCGATCCCCCGGATAAATCGGAAATTCCACCCGCTTTGTCCCACCGGCGCCGCCTCTTATCATCATTTCGACGTCAACGATTTCACGCTTCTCTTTTCCATCCGCCATGCGGCGAATAACTATCACGCCACTCGTTTTAGCGCGGACCGTAAAGCCGCCGGCCCTCGTGATAACTTCCACGATATCCATGCTGGCTAAATCTCGCGGGAAAACGAGCGAGCCGGGCGTCTTGACCTCTCCGAAGACTACAACCTCTCGCACGCCAAAAGCGGTAACCACGAGTGAAACCACCGGAGCTTTCAGTAACCGTCGCTCCCGATAAAGTGCTTCGATGATGCGCGCCGCATCACGAAGCGTCAGGCCCGCGAGTTCGGCATAACCGACGCCAGTCAGATGTATGACTCCATTTTGGTCGATGAGCGCGTTACTGGTCAGCGCCGGCTCTTGCTGGACCGAGCACGTAATTGCATCACCGATGCCCAAGCGATAACTGGGATCACGCGTCGCCAAGCCGGGTGCAGCCGCGCGTGCAGAAAGCCCGCCGGAATCCAACGAGGAAGCATCGGCTGACGCCGCCGGAGTCCGTGAGACCGCAGGCGTGGCGAGCGGAACCAGCGGCACGCTCGCGCGGTTTTCGTTCCGCGGCTGCACGGCCAGCTCGGGGACCGGAGCAACCTCCGCCGTTTTCCGGATAACGTTATCCCGCCACTGCATAACCACCGCGGTCGCTCCAACCCCCAGCGCCACCGCCAAAATGCCAACTCTCACTTTGGGCATGCCCAGAAAAGTAAACGCCGCCACCATGCCGCCCTTCGACGCAGCGGCGAGGGCCGCTCCCGCCACGACTGACGACAACCCCGCGGGCGCGGCAGCGCCGGCGTGATTCGCAAGGGCGAGCCCGAGTGCGGTGCTCGTCGAAGTGACTCCGCGCCGCGCGAGCAGCGCCTGCATTTTCTCCACCGCGCGGCTCACCCGCACCCGCGCGGCGTCTTCCGTGACGCCCAGCTCCGCCCCGACCTCCGCGAACGTGTGTCCCCCGAAAAAACGCAACAGCACCGCCTCCCGGTCAGGCTCGTTCAACGCGAACAGCGTGTCGTCGATCACCGGCCGCAGCCGTTCCCAATCAATCGACGGCGCGGAATCGGATAAAAGTTCGTTCATAATGTGAACCTCCTGTTCGCGCGCCTGCCTCCGCCTCACCGCGCGCATCGTCTGCACCGCCGCGTAGCGCGTGCTGGTGTAGAGCCATCCGGCCAAAACCGGCCGGCGCGTCAGCGTGGCCGCCTTCCGCGCGAGATCGACGAAGACCATCTGCGACACGTCCTGCGCGCGATGGATGTCGCCCCCGCACTGGCGCAACGCCGCATGGTAAACGAGCCCGAGATGGCGCCGCACCAGTTCGGCAAACGCCGCCTCGGAATTTTCCTCGGTGTAGCGGCGCAGTAGCTCGGCGTCATCGTTCATGCAGTTCACCCATTAACAGCCGCCGTTTTCAAAACCGAACAGTGTTTTTCGTCGCAACCCACTTGTCCCACTTCGGACAACCGCCCAAGCTCGCTCTCACTCAGCCAATCACCCCGTGAAAATCTTCCTCTTCATCGTCGTCGGCCTTGTTGCGCTGCTCGTGGTTGCCGCGCTCGCATTCTACATCGCCGGCTCCCGGATGCCGCGCGAACACCGCTCGCTCGTCACCGCCACGTTCAAGGCCAGCCGCGCCACCGTGTGGGCCGCGATCACCGACTACCCCGCCATGCCGTCGTGGTGGCCCGCTGTGAAATCCGTGCGCACCGAAAAACTCCCCGACGGCACCGAACTCACATGGAACACCGACAGCCACCGCCACGAGATTCCATTTCGCACCGGCGAATCGCGCGTGAACGAGAAACTTGTCCGCGTGATCGCCAGCGACCAGCTGCCCTTCGGCGGCACATGGACATTCGACCTCGCCGATGCGCCCGACGGCGGCACGCAGCTCACGCTCACCGAGGATGGCACAATCAACCCGCCAATCTTCCGCGCGATCGCCACGTGGTTCATCGGCCTCGACGCGACGCAGAAGGATTTCGTCGCCAACCTCCAAAAGCACCTGACATCGAAACCCGCTCCCTGAAAAATCTCCTGACATAACGCTGTCACTCGCGGTCGCTAGAGTGCTGCCCGCGTAAACCAACCCGGCCTACGAAAACAGAAATCCCCATGAGCACTCCCGAAAACAACCACCGCCTCGACTACATCGAGTTCGCCACGCGCGATGTCCCTGCCGCGAAAAAATTCTACGCTGCCGCCTTCGGCTGGACGTTCACCGACTACGGCCCGGACTACGCCGCCTTTTCCGACGGCCGGATCAGCGGCGGATTTTTCGCTAGCGCGGACACACCCGAAAAAACCAATCCGCTCGTCGTGATCTTCGCCGCCGATCTCGAGAACGCCGCGATCCGCGTGCAGCGGGCGGGCGGAAAAATCGTCAAGCCCGCCTTCGATTTTCCCGGTGGCCGGCGGTTTCATTTCACCGATCCGACCGGGCTCGAACTCGCCGTCTGGAGTGACCGCCGTGCCGACGGCTCAAAAATCGGGTGATCGCGGTCGGTTCTACCGCAAAGGGCGATTACCTGATCGGCACCCGCTCACAACGTCCGCGCGATTCGGGTGAGTTCGATGAACTCGCCGCGCCATCCACCCACGTCATCGCCTGTGCCTGCGGTCGCCCATTCGGCGACTCGCTCCAACGTCGCCGAGCCCTTGTGCGGTGAGTCGCGCAAAATCATCCCGAAGCCCGCCACCGCCGCCGCGAATTTAAAATCCGGCGTTGCGGCTGCGAATGAGGAACCTGTGTCAGTGAGAGAAAACTCCACCTTTCGGCTCACATCACCGGCGGGCTCCTTGTAACGCACCCGCACCGTCAGCAGCTCGGCATTCGCCGCCGCTTCCGGGCGCGACCCTTTGGCGATCGCGTATTTCGAGGCATCAACCGCCGGGACGCCCGGCTCCTCCGCGCCGACCGGCACGATTTCATAGAGCGCCGTCACGGTGTGGCCCGCGCCGATTTCGCCGGCGTCCACCTTGTCGTCATTGAAATCTTCTTTCTTCAAGAGGCGGTTTTCGTAGCCGATCAGCCGGTAGCTCGCCACGCGTGCCGGATTAAAATCCACCTGGATTTTCACGTCCTTCGCGATCGTGAGCAGCGTGCCGTTCACCTGCTCCACGAGGAGTTTCTCCGCCTCGCGGCGCGAGTCGATGTAGCCGTAGTTGCCGTTGCCCTTGTCGGCCAGTTTTTCGAGCGTCGCATCCTTGAGGTTGCCCATGCCGAATCCGAGCGCGGTGAGAAACACGCCGGACTTCGCCTTCTCGCCGACGAGCCGCGTGAGCTCGCCCTCGCTGGTGACACCCACGTTGAAATCACCGTCGGTGCAGAGGATCACGCGGTTCAAGCCACCGGTCACGAAGTTCGCCTTCGCGATATCGTAGGCGAGTTCGATGCCCATCGCGCCGTTCGTCGAGCCGCCGGCCGTGAGCGCTTCGAGGGCGGCGAGGATCTCGCGAGATTTCGAGACGGGTGTCGAAGGCAGCGCGAGACCGGAGTTGCCCGCGTAGGTGACGATGGCCACGCGGTCATCGGGCCGCAGTTTGCCGACGAGAAGGCGCATGGACTCTTTCACGAGCGGAAGACGGTTCGGTTCATTCATGGAGCCCGACACATCGAGGAGAAAAACCAGATTCGCCGCCGCGCGCTCGACAGTCGCGACCTCGCGGCCCTTGAGTCCGATTCGCACGAGGCGGTGCGTCGGCGCCCATGGTGCTTCCGCCACTTCGAGGTGCGCGGCCAATGGAGGCGGGGGGGCCCCACCCCGCACATCGGACGGGGCAGGCGGCGCGTAGTGATACGGAAAATAATTCACCAGCTCCTCGATCCGCACCGAATCAGCCGGTGGACGCTGCCCATTGCGCAGAAACCGCCGCACGTTCGCGTAGCTCGCCGTGTCCACGTCGATGGAGAACGTCGAAAGCGGATTCTGCGCCGCCGCGAGAAAAGCGTTATCCTGCACGTAGGCGTAAGCCTCGGTGTTCGAGGCGGAGGGCGTCACCGGCGGCTCCTTGGTCTTTCCCGCGGCGACGATCACCGCCGGCGGTTCCATCAACGGCTTCTCCCCGTCGGCGGAAGCCAGCACCGGCAGCGCCAGCGGAACCAACGTCATTTCCCGATAATATTTTTTGGGTGCCTGCGGCGGCTCCGGCTTCCGCAGCGCGACAAACATCACGAAGCACGCCGCGGCCAGTCCGGAGGCCACGTAGTAAAACTGCGGGAACCGAATCAACTTTCCATAGCCACGATACTCGCCGCCATCGAGCTTGCGAAGATCGCGGCCCTGCACGATCGCGGCGCATTGCAGCGACTCCGCGGCCCGCTTCGGCTCCACCGCCAGCGCCGGCTCGTCCGCCAGCGCCGCGCTCATGTGGCCGGCCATCGCGCGCACCCCGGTCACGGTGGCGCGCGCTTCCGCGTCGTGGGCGAGCGCAGCCTCGACCTCGGCCCGCTCTTCACCTTCGAGTTCGCCGAGCGCATAAGCGGTCAACCGGGGATCGTCGGGAGAGAAAAAATCTTCGTTCTTCGCGTTCTTCATTAGGGGTTGCTCCTGGTTCAGGGCCGCTGCGCGGCGAATTCGCGGCGCAGGTTTGCGACCGCGGTGTGGATCAGAAATCCGACATTCCCCACCGAGAGCGTGGTGATCCGGGAAATTTCCTTGTAGCTGAAACCGTTTTGAAATTTCAGGCGCACGACTTCCTGCTGGTTCACCGGTAGGTGCCCGATCAGCTCAAGCAGCGCCGCCTGCGTCTCTGCTACCTCCAGCGTGCGGCCCGGTCGCGGATCGACTGCCACCACGCGCTCCACTTCGCCCTCGGCAAAGCGTTTCATGCGTCCCTCCTTGCGCAGCACGTCGAGCGCGCGGTGGCGGCAGACCGTGAACAGCCACTCGACCGCATGTCCGTCCACCACGCCCGCCGGCTGCGCCATGAATTTGACAAACGTGTCCTGCACCACATCGCGCGCCCGGTCCGCATCGCCGAGCAGGCGCGCGGCGTAGCGGGTGAGCGGGGCGGAGTGCTCCGCAAAGGTGCGTTCCAGAAATCCGGTGGTGTCATGCGAGTCTGCCCGAGGAGTCGGGGTGGCGGTGGACATGAGGGTTCGCAGGTTAAACGCTCGGGGCTCGGTTTTATTAGAAAACCTTGGAAAACATTTTTGCCAATCATCCGGGTCGTCGCAACCTTCGGCTGATGCGCCCGCGGCTCCTGCTCCCCTTCTGGCTTCTGCCCCTGCTTCTCATCGCCAGCTGCGCCAAAAGAGAGACGCCCGCGGCCGCAGGAGTGCAGACGCAAACCCTGCTTGTCGGGAACGCCGCCGAGCCCGCCGATCTCGACCCGCAGACCGCCGCCGTCCTCTCCGACCAAAATATCCTGATGGCCCTGTTTGAAGGGCTCACCGCGCTCGACGAACAAACCGCGCAAGCCGTCCCCGCCGCCGCCGAGCGCTGGGAAGTTTCCCCCGACGGACTCACGTGGACCTTCCACCTCCGCGCCGGCCTGAAGTGGTCCAACGGCGAACCGCTCACCGCCGATGATTTCGTGCAATCGTGGCGGCGCGTGCTCGCCCCTGCCCTCGCGGCGGAAAACGCCTCCTATCTCTACGCGCTCAAAAACGCCGAGGCCATCAATGGCGGCAAACTCCCCGACCCCTCCGCGCTCGGTGCCGCCGCACCCGATGCGCGCACCGTCCTGCTCACGCTGGAGCGCCCCACACCGTATCTACCCGCGCTCGTTTCTCTGCCGGCGTGGTTCCCGATAAATCCCCGCGTGCTCACGAAATTCGGCCCGCTCACGCAGCGTGGCACGATCTGGACCCGGCCCGGCAACCTCGTGGGCAACGGCCCGTTTCTCCTGCAGGAATGGTCGCCCAACGCCCGCATCGTCACCACGCAAAACCCCAACTACTGGGACACCGCTCACCGGCAGCTCCGCTCCGTCGTGTTTCTCCCCATCGAAAATTCCGACACTGAGGAACGCGATTTCCGCGCCGGCCAGCTTCACCTGACGTTCACCCTGCCCGTTTCGAAACTCGCGACGTGGCGGGAACGGGAGCCGGCGAAACTCCGCGTCGATCCCCTGCTCCAGACGATTTTCCTGCGCCTCAACACCACCAAGCCTCCCCTCAACGACGCCCGCGTGCGCCGCGCGCTTTCGCTCGCCATCGATCGCGACACGCTCGCGCGCACCGTGCTCGCCGGCAGCCGGCCCGCCGCGCACAGCTTTACGCCGCCCGGCACCGGCAGCTACACCGCGCGCGCCCACCTCGGCACCGATTTCGCGGTGGCGCGCCAGCTGCTCGCCGACGCCGGTCATCCGGGTGGCAAAGATTTGCCCGCCCTGGAAATTCAAACGCTCAACAACGATCTCCACACCAAACTCGCCGAGGCGCTGCAAGCAATCTGGCTGCGCGAACTCGGCGTGCGCGTGACCATCGCTTCGACCGAACAGCGCACGTGGATCCAAAATCAACAATCGCTCAACTACGCGATTTCCACCGCCGCGTGGACCGCGGACTTCCCCGACCCAGTCACCTTTCTCGGCCTCTTCCCCACCGGCGGCACCTACAACTGGACCGGCTGGAGCAGCCCCGCCTACGACCGCCTGCTCGACTCCGCCGCGCGCACGACCGATGCCGCCAGGCGCGCAGAAATTTTCCAGCAAGCCGAGGCGCTCCTCCTCGACGAGGCGCCGGTCGCCCCCATCTGTTTCGGCGCGCAGATTTACCTGATTCATCCCGCCGTGAAAGACTGGGCCCCCGCGCCGCTGGTTTTTCACCGCTATCAACTCACACACTTGGAAAATTGATTTCGTTGGCAACCCGGCGCGCCAATCCCCAACTTCGCCCCATGCGCCCTGCGTTTATCGTTCTGCTGCTGCTCGCCGCCGCTTCGCTCCGCGCCGCCGAGGTCGAGTTCACACGCGTATGGCCGGCGTGGCGCGAGGCGGGATCGTTTGATCGCATCTCGGAATATTTCGGCGGCCGCGAAAATACGGGCGGGCACACGCTGCTCCGCACGCATGCCGAAGCCCGTGCAGGCTATTATTTTCTCGTCCGCCTGAAGCAAACCCCGGCGAGCCTGGCCGGCGCAAAATTCGTGGTGAACATTATTTCCCCGGCTGCACCGGAACCAAAGGCCTACGAATTTCCCGTCACCGCGACGAGCAGCGGCGTATTCGACCTCGGGCTAACGGGCTCCGATTGGAGCGATCGGAAAACCCACCCCGTCGCCTGGAAACTAGAGTTGCGCGCCGCCGATGGGCGGACCCTCGCGAGCGCGCAAAGTTTTCTGTGGGCCATGCCCGCGCCGTGAACGCGGGCGGATGGACTGCGTGGCAAACGCTACCCCTCGCGGGCTCGTTGAGCCCGGGCGTGCTCGCCGAGACGCTCGATGGCGGGCAGGCGTTTCGCTGGCGTCGTGAGGCCGACGCGGTGTGGTTCGGCATCTGGGGCGAACACGTGGTTCGGCTCCGCTTGGAAGAAAACGGCGAACTCGCTTGGTCCGCGCCACGGCCCGAGACCGGCGCGGCGCTCGTGCGTTATCTCGGGGCCGAAGCGGAGGGCGGGGCCATCGACGCGTTGCCGTGGCGCAGCGATGCGCATCTCGCGCGCTGTCTCGCGGAGTTTCCCGGACTGAAAATTCTTCGCCAGCCTTTCGGCGAGACGCTGCTGGGTTTCCTTTGCAGCGCGACGAAGCAGATCGTTCAGATCAAACAGATGATCGCGTTGCTCGCGGAGCGTCACGGCGCGCCGATGGGCGGCGGCGTGAACCGTCTGCCGACTTGGGCCGAGCTGGCCGCGGTGCCGGAGGGCGAACTGCGCGCGTGTCTGCTGGGATTTCGCGCCCGCTACATTTACCAAACGGCACAGGTGATCGCCGCGCGGCCCGGATGGCTGGAGGAGACGGAGGCGTTGCCCTACGCGGAAGCGAAGGCGCGGCTGTGCGAGTTACCCGGCGTGGGCGAAAAAGTCGCCGACTGCGTGCTGCTCTTCGGCGCGGGCCGGATGGAGGCGTTTCCCGTCGATGTGTGGATCATCAAAACGATGGAGCGCCGCTACGGGTTACACGGCTGGAAGCCCGCGCAGATCGCTCATTTCGGCCGGATGCATTTCGGGCCGCTGGCCGGGCTCGCGCAGCAATACCTCTTCGCGTGGGAACGCGCGGCGGCGCGGAATGCAAAATAGTCGGGCCGGGCGTCAGACGCGCAACGCCGCGACCTGAGCGCGGAGCACGTCGCCGAGGCCGAGCAGCAGCGGCGTGGAAGCGTAGCCCGGCCACGCGGCCAAGGCGGCGGCGGCGAGGGAGAGTTCGGCTTGCACGGCGGCGGCCACGGCGGCGAAGACGTTGAGTTCGCTCATCTGCCGGAGTCGCAACGCGAGCTGCGGCGGGCGACGGCCCGTGATCTCCTCGGTGAGCGCGGCTTGCTCGGCGGCGGGCAGGCGTTCGAAGAGCGTGAGCAGCGGCAGCGTGAGTTTGCCGCTGGCGAGATCGGTGCCGAGGGTTTTGCCAATGCGCGATTCTTCGCCGAAAAAATCCACGAGGTCATCGTAGATCTGGTAGGCGATGCCGAGGTGGCGACCGAAGTTGCTCGCGGCTTCGACGTAGGCCGGCTCGGAGCCGGCGAGGCGCGCGCCGAGGAAGCAGGAGACGCGGAAGAGCTCGGCGGTCTTGAGATCGATGATGCGCTGATAATCGGCGCGGGTGATGTTGAGCGAACCGCGACGGAGAGTTTGCACGATCTCGCCGGCGCAGACGCGGCGGGTGGACTCGGAAACGGCGGCGCAAATCTCGGTCGTGGGAAACTGCGTGGCGAGGTGCAGCGCGTGCGCGAAGAGCGCGTCGCCGAGGAGCACGGCGGCGGTGGGACCGAACTCACGCGAGGCGGTGCGGCGGCTCCGGCGCACATCGGCTTCGTCCATGATGTCGTCATGGACGAGCGTGGCGAGATGCACGAGTTCGACCACGGCGGCGACGCGCACGAGATCGGGCGCGATTTCCGTGGGACTGCGCCAGCCGCTGAGAAAAACGAGGGCCGGACGGATGCGTTTACCCGAGGTGTCGATGCAGTAGTCAGCCATCGCGCGAATCTCGGGCTCGAAGGCGGCGAGCTGGCCGCGGAGGAAGCGGTCGAGTTCCGCCATATGCGGGGCGAGATGGGCGAAAACGCCGGCGAAAGCGGGGACGGACGGGCGCGGATCGACCGGGGAAGCGACGCTGCTCATGGAGGACTCGACGTTGGTCGCGATTTAAGAAATGACCAACCAATACCCGCGACATAAGCCCATGAACAATCCCCTGCTGCTGTTACTGATGACCGGAGTCGGCCTCTATTTTGGAAAACTGTGGCGGGATGATTTGCGCGCGGGCGCAAGCCGGGCGGCGGGTGCGCCCTCGCCGTTGCCCGGGGCCACGCACGCGCCGATGCGAGCAGTGATTATCGCCATCGCCGGCGCGCTGGTGATTCTTGGGCTCGAAACGTGGGGTGAGATCGCGCTGGGACTCGCAAGCGAGCAGTCGAAGATGACCGTGCTGTTCGCGATCTATTCGATGTTCGCAGCGCCGCTGGTGGAGGAGATTATTTTTCGGGGTTATCTCGTCGTGAACCCGGAGAAGCAAGGGCGCAGCGCCGCATGGCTGGGCGCGCTGGGGGCGTCGCTGGTATTCGCGGCGCTACATCCCTTCCTCTGGAAAAACGACGACGCGGGTTTTACCTTCACGTTTGACGCGAAGGGTTGGTTTAGCACAGCGGCGGTGTTTGCCACTTCGCTGTGGCTCTACGCGGCCCGGCTCGCAGCGTGGAATCCCCAGCGCTCGTTGCTACCGTGTTTCGCGGGTCATGCGGCGAAGAACCTGGGCGTTTTTGCGATCAAGGCCGGCACGGGTTTCGTGGCGGGATGGTGGTGAGGCAAGGGTGATTTCGCCGACGTGAATCACGCGCGACGCGGACAGAAAAAGGGCCGGTCGTGAGACCGGCCCGAGAGTGAAACGAAGCGGGGATAACGAGGCTGATTATGGCACCTCGTAAACTTCCACGAGAGCCACGCCACCGGTACCGTTCGCACCCGAGACTTGAGCAGTATAGGTGCCGGGCGGCAGGCTGAAGAGGAGCGCGGAGTCTTTGCTGCCGGGCATGAGGGCAAAGGCGCCGGACTTGCTACTGGCTTCGGTAACCAGCGAAGCATCGTTACCTGTTTCCCAGTTGTCGTTTTCCCGGACCACGACGTTGTCATTGCGAATGACACGGAGCACAGGATCGGCGAGCGCACCGGCGACACCGAGGCCGGTGAGGCCGGGGCCGACTGCGCGGATGAGAAGCTTTTTGGACACCGTGCCATTGATCACGAAGCCGGCGATGAGCGCGCCTTGACCGGAACTGACGACGCCGCGCGTCGCGACGTTCATCACTTTTTGCGGTGAGAACGGCGAAGTCGCATCGAGATCGTAGAGTTCAACGAGAGCGACACCCGTCGTGCCACCGACACCGCTCACCTGCGCCGTATAAGCGCCAGGGGTCAGAGTGGTGAGGACGAGTGCATCCTTGGACGAGGGGTCGAGCGCGAAGCCACCCGCTGTGGCGGAAGCCGCCACGAGAGGATAGGAGCCGCCCCAGTTGTCGTTGGAGGCGATGGTCGTGCTGCTGCGGAAAATTGAGAGCTGAGGGTCCGCCAAGACTCCGGTGACGCCGAACTGCGTGAGCGAAGGGCCAATGGCGCGCACCAAGACTTGCTTCGGCGAGGTGCCACCGACCACGAAGCCGGCGATCAGAATATTCGCCCCGGTGCCGACCTGACCGCGGGTGGAGAGATTACGGAGAGCACCATCACTGAAGGAGCCACCAGAAGCCAGGGCACCCGTGAATCCGCCGCCGTTTGAGCCGGCAAGGGTGCCGGTAAAGAGCCCCGTGGCCGCCTCGACTTTGCCGGTTAGAAGATTTCCAGAGGCCGTGGTGAGGGTGAATGTGCCATTGGCGTTGAGCCGACCGGAGCCGGCATCGGCAAACGATCCGTTGGCGATGTAGACGGTGATCGAACTGTCGTAGCCGACGATGCCCGCGATAGTGCTATCGAGTTTGCCGGAGAGATTACCGGCGTAATAACCTCCGGGGGCCGTCGCGGCCGTGCCCGAGGCAAAGGTAATCGGGCCGATGAAGGTGAGGCGGGTGCCATCGACGTTACCAGAAACGCCGGACTCGCTGGCCACGCCGTTCACGAGTGAACGACCGGAACTATCAACTTTGAAGAAGCCGCCTCCCGCGTCGACGGGGAGACCGGAGTAGAAATAAGTTTTAACCGAGCCCGCGGTCGAAAACCCGATATAGACCGCGCTCTTGCCCGCGAGGCTGATTGCGGCGAACTTGCCAGACTCGGAGGCGCTGAAGTAGGTACCGCCGTAAATCGTGTCTGGAGCGGTGCCACCGCTAGAGGCCGGAGCCGTAACACGGACGTAGATGGCGCTGGAGGTCGTCTCATTACCGCCAATCGAACCTTGGCTATCTTTCGCAATGGCTTCGATGGTATAAATGCCCTCGGAGCTAGGAGTCCAACTCGCGGTGTAAGGGAACGCTGTTGAGGTGGAGAGAATCTGCCCGTTAACGAGAAATTTGACCCGGTCGATCAAATCGTCTGGATCTGAAGCCGTGGCCTTGATCGTCACCGTGGAACCGACATTAATGCTTGAGCCCGTGGTCGGCGCGGTGAGCGAGACGGTCGGTGGGTTATTGGGTAGAACGGTCAACGTTACTGGAGCCGAGGTATAAACCGCACCGCTAATTCGGACTACCGCATAAAATTCGATCTGACCAGGGTTGACCCAACTAAACGTAGTCTGGAACGGTGCCGCCGTCACCGTCTCCTTCAAAAAGCCGTTGAAATAGAAATCGACTTGCGGGCTGTTGCCCGCAGGGAGATTGGTATCCGCGATATAAGTGATGTTACGGAACAAGACGACATTTAAGCCATTCGTCGGACTAGCGATTTTAACATAGAGATCACCCGGGGCCGCAAAGCGGGGGCCAACCCGAACTGTGCTTACCGAGGAGGATATCCCGGCACCCGTAGAGTCGTAGGCAACGGCGCGAATGGCGTAAGAGCCGATGGCAGAAGGACGCCAGACGTAGGTATAAGGTTTGGCAGTCTTGGTCGCGAGCAACGTGCTGCCCGAATAAAACTCAACGCGACTGATATTGCCCGAGCTGATTGAGGCGCTGGCCGAAAGGAGCAGGCTAGAATCGGCGGAGATCGCCGTGTCGCTCCCAGGATTGAGCAGGGTGACGATCGGGACGTTACCTCCCACTACAGTGATGATATAGGGTGCGGAGTCAGTAACGTTACCAGAATTATCGGTAGCTTGCGCGACAACCGAGTAGACGCCCGCAACCGTGGGGGTAAATATCGTGCTATAGGGCTCGCTTGAGACCGAATCAAGAACTGTGCCACTGGCGATAAAGCGCACACTCGCGATAGAACCGTCAGCGTCACCGGCGATCGCCGAGAGATTAACGGAGGTCCCCAGAGCAACCGTTAGATTTGTTCCGGGACTGACGAGCGAAACAGTCGGAGGACTATTAGCTTTGATCGTGACGGAAACAGTCGCCGATGTGGTGGAAATACCAGCGCTGTCGGAGGTGACGGCGAAAAGCGTGTAGGTGCCGGCGGCAACAGGCGTCCACGTGGCAGTGTAGGGCGCAGCTAGATCGGTGCCGATGTTGACGCCGTTCACAAAGAACTGCACCTGCGTGATGGCTCCGTTGCCCCCAGTGACCGTGGCATTGACGGGGATAGCGGTGCCGACATTAAACGAGGCCCCGGTAGTCGGGTTGGAGATAGTGATAACCGGAGCGGAAACAGCCGTGACGGTAACTGCTAGCGCTGCCGTAGTGGTGGTGTTACCAGTATTATCGGTGGCGGTCGCCGTGAGGTTGTAGGCCCCGGCGACGGTGGGGGTCCAACTGGCGATGAAGGGCGCGGTGGCAACGGTGCCGACGAGCGTGCCGTTGGCAAAAAACTGCACTTGTGTGACGTTGCCGTCGGCATCGGACGCGTTGGCGATGATTTGCACGCCAGAGCCGAGAGCTACTTTGGCCCCGGCCGCGGGATTGGTCAGTGTAATCGTGGGTGCAGTGCCGCCTGTGACCGTGACAGCCACTGCCGTGGCCGTTCCCTGGTTGCCGATGTCGTCCGTCGCGCGAGCGGTCACAGAGTAGTTGCCGGGAGAAGACGGGGTCCAATTCGTCTTATAGGGGAAGGTGGTGACCAGTGCGCCAAGTGGCTGGCCATTGATGTAGAACTGCACTCCGGCGATTGCGCCGTCATCGCTCGCAGTTGCGATGATGGTTTGGGCGGAACCTACCGTGAACGAAGAACCTGAGGCCGGAGATGTAATCGAAACTGTCGGCACGCCGGCTGAGGGATCGGCGACGGGGACGCTAACGACGGCGCTGATGACGGTGTTGCCGGCGTTGTCGAGTGCTTTGGCGGTGATGGAGAAGGTGCCAAGGCTGCTGGGGGTCCAGATAACTGAATAAGGGTAGGTCGCATCGGTGCCGACACTGACGTTATTGACGAAAAATTCGACGGAGAAAATGTTGCCGTCAGGGTCGCTCGCGTTGGCACCGATGGTGACCGGGGCGCCCACGACCAGCCGCGTGCCCGCTACCGGAGTGGTGACCGCCACGACGGGAGGTAACCCGAGAACAGGACCACCGCCACCACCGCTGCTGGTATCGGTCACTTTGACGACAACCGTGGAGGAAAGCGTGGTCAGGCCGAGATTATCGGTCGCCAAAGCCGTCAGCTTGAGGGCATCGCCCTTCGCGGCGGGGATCCAAGAAATACTGTAACTGTTGGGCGCGGTAAAAGTGATTGCACCAGTGATGAGCTTGTCCTCGACATAGAACTGAACCGCCGTCACCGAACCATCGCTGTCGGCGGCGTTGGCCGTGATAATCTGGGGAGTGCCGAGGCTCACGGTGGCACCGTCAATCGGGCTGGTTAGTGAGATCGAGGGTGGAGCCGAGATTTTGATAATATTGGTCGCAGAAGCGGTGACGTTGTTTTTGTCGTCGTAGGCGAGGGCCACGAGTTTGAACGTGCCGATTACCGGAGGCTTCCAGTTAAAAGCATAGGGGAAACCGACACCGGTGGCGTAGAGCACGCCGTCGACATAAAGTTCGACCTTGGAAAGAATGCCATCGCTATCGTTGGCACTGACCGTGACGGGGACGCTCGCGTTCGGCAAAGCCGTGTAATTGGGGATGGCCAACGCCGAACCGTCGGACGGAGTCGAGATCGACACGGTCGGGGAAGTGCCGACCGGGTTCACCATGATAATATTCGCGCTGGTTCCGGCTGCGAGACTGGCGGAGACTTGAGCCCCATTGTTATCGTAGGCTCGAACATCCACCGTATGCGTCGACAAGGGGATCGTCGCGCCAACCGTGAATGGCGGACTATATATATATGAATACGGCGCCGTGGTATCGGAACCGAGGAACACGCCATCGGCGTAAAAGTCGACCCGCTGGATAAAGCCGCCCGGCGGAGTCGCATCACCCTTGAGCACAATCGACGAACCGACGGGAACAAGCGTATTGTTAAGAGGGCTGATGATCTGCGTGCCGGTGGCGAAATAGCGGACTGCCTGTGATAGGGCGGGACCAGAGATTCCGTCGTCCGCCTTAACCGTAATAAAATACGAGCCGGGCTGGGGAGGGGTCCAACTCGCAATCCCCGGATTGCCATTAAGAGGATTGTTGGAGATTGTCCCAATACTAATCCCGTTTACATAGTACGTGTAAGTAAATCCACCGGCGGGAAACGTGCCGACCGCCAAGGCGGAAATATCAATTCGGGAGCCGGAGGGGCCGAAGGATTCGTTCGGAGTATTGAAGATGGTCGTGGCGAAGGTCACCCCGCCAGTCGCGGTGGCACCCGAGCCGCCGCCGCCCGTGAGGGTCACAGAAGGTGACGCCGTGTAGCCGAGGCCTCCACTCGTGACCGTGATTCCCGTTACAGTCCCTCCGACAATCGTGGCGGTTGCCGTAGCACCCGAGCCACCACCACCAGTGATCGTCACTGTCGGCGCGATGGAATATCCGCTGCCAGGAGCGGACACGGTAATTGACGTCACACTACCCGTGCCGGTGTTCACCACGATCCGTGTGATGCCGACGGTTACCACCGCCTGAGACTGGGCAAGAGCGGAGGCCGCAGTCAGACCGGTCAACAAGGTTGCGAAGAGAAATCTGAGCCAGATTTTCATGGTATACCCTTTGGTTGTTACGGTCGCCGGACGGTTATTTTGCACCCGTTTTGGCTGTAGGCGTGGGTGCGGGCGGGGCTGGTTTCTCAAACGGATCACTGCCGTCACGATAGCCAGGAAGTTCCTCACGGCGGATGTGCAACTGCCGGACTTGGTCGGAGTTGATGATCTGCTCAGTCGGTGCACCTTCGGAACTGATGGTTTTGGCCGTGATGAAAATAATCAGGTTGGTGGTCGTCGTGTCCTTGCTATCCGAGCGGAAAAGGCGACCAAGCCCGGGAATGGAGCCTAGCACCGGCACTTTGACGACGCCCTTCGTGCCTTCGGTGCGAAGCAGGCCACCGATGGCCATGGTATAGCCGTCGCGGAGCGAGACTTGGGTGACGGCCTTGCGTGTCGCAATAATTGGAATGCTGGCGCCACCGGCACCGCCAAAGGTGGTGGTGCCATTCTTCTGGCTCACCTCAGGCGCGAGCGTGAGCTTGATAAATCCGCGGGCGTTTACCTGCGGGGTGACTTTTAGCAGGATACCAATGGGCTTATACTCAAAGCCCGCCACCTCGAAAGTGCCGCGCTGCTCATTGAAAGTGTATTTCGGGATGGGATCCTCTTCGCCGACATTGATGACCGCTTCAGTATTGTTGAGGGTGACAATCGTGGGATTGGAAACGACCTTGGTGTCGTTTTGCGTCTGCAGCGCGCTGAGGATGACGTTGAAATCACTGGCGTTGAAGACCGCGCTGGTAAATCGCGACGTGGTGGCCGTGTTCGTCAGGGACTGGAGGAGATTGGCCGCATTATTGGCCGAGTTGACCATGCCGACACTCGTGCTCGATCCAGAATCGTTATTAACCGTGGTAGACGTGCCCGTGCTGCTCGTCGTGTTAATATTGCCGTTGTTACTCGTGACGGAACTTGAGCTGGTGGGACTGGTGTTTTGGGTGAGCGCAGTGGTCTGGCTCGTCCTGTTGTTGGCGGTGGTCGAGGAATCGTTGTTGGCGGTGTTGCCATTGCTCGACGTCTGACCGCGGTCACGGCTAAAACCGCCGTTCAAGCGGCCGACACCGAGCTGATAACTTGACAAGGAAGCCCAATTAACGCCGATGTTTTTCACATCGCGATCAGTGACTTCGACAAACTTCGACTCAATCATCACCTGATCGGTGGCGCGGTCGAGTTGCTCGATGATCGGGCGGATGCGGTTCAGGCGAGTGGGCCGCTCGGTGATAACGAGCGCGTTATTGCGCGCATCAACGACGATTTTACCCCCAGCGACCGCATCGACCAGCGAAC
>JANYBX010000052.1 GCA_025360615.1 Opitutia bacterium | reverse complement strand
ACCTCGTGGAAAGATCCATCGACGATGCGAATGATGACATCGACCACCGGGAAGCCGGCCACGACACCGTTGTTGGTGCCTTCGCGGATGCCTTCGGTCGCAGGCTTGATAAATTCCTTCGGGATCGAGCCGCCAACAGTCTCGTTGAGGATCTCGACGCCTTTGCCTTTGACGTTCGGCTCGAGCTTGATGACGACGTGGCCGTATTGGCCCTTGCCGCCGGACTGACGGATAAATTTGCCTTCGCCGTCGGCCGACTTGGCGATGGTCTCACGGTAAGCGATCTGCGGTTTGCCCGAAGTGGCCTCGACCTTGAATTCGCGCTTCATGCGATCGATGATGATCTCAAGATGCAGTTCGCCCATGCCGGCAAGAATCGTCTGGCCGGTGTCCGTATCAGTCTTGACGCGGAGCGTCGGATCTTCGGCCACGAGGCGTTGGAGCGCGACGCCCAGCTTTTCCTGGTCGGCCTTGGAGTTCGGCTCGATGGACATCGAGATAACCGGCTCCGGGAAAGACGGAGGCTCAAGACGGATGTCGAAATTCTCGTCGCACAGGGTGTCACCCGTGATGACGTCTTTGACGCCGACGACCGCACAGATGTCGCCCGAGTAAGCGACATCGATTTCTTCGCGCTCGATCGCGCGCATGAGGACGAGACGCGAAACGCGCTCGGTGCGGCGGGTGCGGGGATTATAAAGTGACATCCCGCGCGGCAACTGGCCGGTGTAAACGCGGAAGAAAACGAGACGACCAACGAAGGGATCGTTCCAAAGTTTGAACGCGAGACCGGCAAGCTTGGCCTTATCGTTGACCACTGCCTCGACCGGGTTGCCGTCACTGTCCTGACCCTGCATGGGAGGAACGTCGATCGGGCTCGGGAGATAGTTGACGACACAATCGAGAAGACGCTGCACACCCTTCTTCTTGAAGGCGGAGCCCGGAAACACGCCCGTGAACTGGAGCGAAATGGTGGCCTTGCGGACGGCGAGCATCAGCTCGTCGACGCCGATCGCTTCGCCATTGAGATATTTTTCGGCGAGAACGTCGTCGAAATCGGAGACTGCCTCGATGAGCTTGTCGCGATATTCTTTTGACTGCGCCTTCATGGCGTCAGGAATCTCGATCGTGACGGGTTTCATCCCGAGCGGATCGCTTGGGTTGTCCTCGAAGGAATAAGCGACGTTTTGGACGAGGTCCACGAGGCCGGTAAAGTTTTCCTCGGCTCCGATTGGGAGGTAAAGGGCGTGAGCGTTGGCCTTGAGCTTCGTCCGGATGTCTTCGATGCAACGGAAGAAATTCGCGCCAACGCGGTCCATCTTGTTGATGAAAGCGATGCGCGGGACCTTGTATTTGTTGGCCTGGCGCCAGACGGTTTCCGACTGGGGCTGAACACCGGAAACGGCATCAAACACGGCGACGGCGCCGTCGAGAACGCGTAGTGAACGCTCAACCTCGGCCGTGAAGTCCACGTGACCCGGAGTGTCGATGATGTTGATGCGTTGCTTGATCCCTTTCCATGGACCCCAGGAAGCATTCCAAGCACAGGAAATAGCCGCAGCGGTGATCGTGATACCACGCTCGCGCTCCTGTTCCATCCAATCGGTGACGGTCGTGCCTTCATGCACTTCGCCCATCTTATGGACCGCGCCGGAGTAGAAAAGAATACGCTCAGTCGTCGTCGTCTTGCCCGCATCGATGTGCGCGGCAATGCCGATATTGCGCGTCCATTCGAGAGGGAACGGACGCTCTTTGGCGTTAACCGAGGCGACCTTGGCCTTATCGGTAACGATCGTGATGACGGGTGCAGACATGGGCAGGGACCTAAAAGGAATTACCAGCGGAGGTGAGCGAAGGCACGGTTGGCTTGAGCCATCTTGTGCGTGTCTTCCTTCTTCTTAACGACCGAGCCCGTGTTGTTGTAGGCATCGATGATCTCGGCCGCGAGGGCGTCCTTCATCGGAAGGCCTTTGCGCGAACTTGCCGCATCGACGATCCAACGGAGGGCCAAGCTCTCCTGACGTTCAAACGAAATTTCAATCGGAACCTGATAGGTCGCACCACCGACGCGGCGGCTCTTCACTTCCAAGCGGGGACGCGCGTTTTCGAGAGCGCCGAGCATGAGGTCAACGGGGTCACCTTTTTCGAGCTTCTCGGAAACCTTCTCGAAGGCACCGTAGACGATGCGCTGGGCAAGATTCTTCTTGCCGCTCTTCATGATGACATTGACGAGGTGGGCAACGAGCGGGCTGCTGTAGCGGGCATCGGGCTCGACGTGGCGTTTATCTGCTCTGTGGCGGCGTGACATGGTGCGGGTTTTCCTCGGGTAAAATTATTTCTTGGCAGCTTTCGGACGCTTGACGCCGTATTTCGAACGGCTGCGGCGGCGCTTCTCAACGCCCGTGGCGTCGAGGGTGCCACGCACGATGTGGTAACGAACGCCGGGCAAATCCTTCACGCGGCCACCACGGACGAGCACAATGGAATGCTCTTGGAGATTGTGGCCCTCGTCAGGGATGTAGGAAATCACTTCGTTGCCATTGGTCAGACGAACCTTCGCGACCTTGCGGATGGCGGAATTGGGCTTCTTCGGGGTGCGCGTCATGACTTGCACGCACACGCCGCGGCGAAAAGGGTTACCGGCCAAAGCGGGTGACTTTGACTTGGTGCGCACCGCGCGGCGGCCTTTGCGCACGAGTTGGTTGATGGTTGGCATACGAAGATTTGAGAGAGGGAAATCGAGAAAAGAGGTGGAAGCTACCATTCGTGAAAAGCTCGGCAAGAACTTTTTGGAGAAAAGTAGATTTCGCCGCGAAATCCGGTGGCAATCCCGTTTCACGAGAGGAAAAACATGCACCGCTTGAAGCAGGCGCCGGACAACAAATGAGAGGCGGAGAGGCAGAACATCGTTTCGAGCCCGCCCGGTGCAAGTCGAATCCTCGTCCGCATGGAAAAAATCCTCCCGACGGTGTAGCTGGCGCGCAACCGAGCTGTGGTCATCACCCGATTCAGCCGCTCCACCCCACCCTCGGCCTGCGAGAAATTCCTGTCGGCTAAAACAACAAGGCCGCGGATTTCTCCGCGGCCTTGGTTAAACGGAATCTCGAGCTTTTATTCAGCCTGCGCTGGCTTCGACGGGCTTGCCGTCTTCCACCGGAAGTTCGGCGCCAAAGGGCAAGCTGATCTTGAGCTTCTTGTAGCGCGGCAGGCCCGTGCCCGCCGGAATCAAGTGACCCATGATCACGTTTTCCTTGAAGCCGCGCAGGAGGTCGACCTTGCCGAGCGTCGAGGCGTCGGTGAGGACGCGCGTCGTCTCTTGGAAGGAGGCGGCGGAGATGAAACTCTCGGTCTCGAGCGAGGCCTTGGTGATGCCAAGGAGGATCGGCTCGGCTTCGGCGGGTTTGCCACCGGCTTCTTCAATCCGACGGTTGTCCGTGAGGAACGCCGCGCGGTCGACCTGCTCGCCCCAGAAGTATTCGCTGTCGCCCGGATCGGTGATCCGGACTTTGCGCAACATCTGGCGGATGATGATTTCGATGTGCTTGTCGTTAATCGTCACGCCTTGGAGACGGTAAACTTCCTGCACCTGCGAAATCAGGAAATCGTAGAGCGCGGACGGCCCGAGAATTTCCAGAATCTCGTGCGGATCGGCGGAACCTTCCGTGAGATGCTGGCCCTTGTGGACGACATCGCCGGGTTGCACGATGATGTGCTTTCCGGTCGGGATGAGATGCTCTTCCTCCTGTGAGGTCTCCTCGTTTTTCACGACGAGCTTGCGCTTGCCACGAACGGTGCCCTCGAAGGCAACGACGCCGTCGATGCGGGCCATCTCGGCGGCATCCTTCGGGCGACGGGCTTCGAAAAGCTCCGCGACGCGGGGGAGACCACCAGTGATGTCCTTCGTCTTCGACGCCTGACGGGGCGTTTTCGCGAGGAGCGCGCCGGGGGCGATGGTGTCGCCCTCGTTGACCGCGATCTGCGCGCCGACGGGAATCGAGTAGGCTGCGAGAGGTTTGTTCTTCGCGTCGCGCACTTCGACCTGAGGATTGAGATCTTCCTT
>JANYBX010000032.1 GCA_025360615.1 Opitutia bacterium | reverse complement strand
GTCGCCTCGACCAAGAACGAGCGCTTCGCGTGGGACTGCTACCGCCGCTTCATCCAAATGTTTGGCGACGTCGTCATGGGCGTGCCAAAACGCGAAGGCGAAGACCACGACCCGTTCGAGTCCGTCATCCACGGTTTCAAACACGAAACCTACCACGCCGACATCGAGGACTCGAAGCTAACTGCCGCGGACCAGCAGGAGCTCGTCAAACGTTTCAAAGCCCTCGTCAAAGAGCGCACCGGAAAAGCCTTCCCGAACGATCCCTGGGATCAACTGCGCGGCGCCGCCGGTGCCGTCTTCGGCTCGTGGATGAACGACCGCGCGAAGGTTTACCGCGCGAAATACAACATCCCCTCCGAGTGGGGCACCGCCGTTAACGTGCAGGCGATGGTCTTCGGCAACACCGGTGACACCTCCGGCTCCGGCGTGGCGTTCACCCGCAATCCCGCCAACGGCGTCAACGAATTCTACGGCGAATTCCTCGTCAACGCGCAGGGCGAAGACGTCGTCGCCGGCGTTCGCACCCCCGAGCCCGTCCTCAAATTGAAGGATGTAATGCCAAAGTCCTACGCCGAACTTCTCAAAGTGCGCGCGACGCTCGAGAAGCATTTCAAGGACGTTCAGGACATCGAGTTCACGATTCAGGAAGGCAAGCTGTTCATGCTCCAGACGCGCAACGGCAAGCGCACCGCCGCCGCTGCGCTAAAGTTCTCCGTCGATATGGTGAAGGAGAAACTCATCGACTGGCAGACCGCCATCACGCGCAACCCCGCCGACCAGCTCGACCAGCTCCTCGCCCCGATCTTCGATCTCGCCGAGGTCAAGAAAGCCAAGGTCATCGCCACCGGCCTTCCCGCCGGCCCCGGCGCCGCCACCGGCAAGATCTACTTCAACGCCGATCGCGCGGTGCAAGCCGCTGACAAGGGCGAGAAGGTTCTCCTCGTCCGCGTCGAGACCTCACCGGAAGATCTCCGCGGCATGATCGCCGCGGAAGGCATTCTCACCGCGCGCGGTGGCGTGTCCTCGCACGCGGCCCTCGTTGCCCGCCAGATGGGCAAAGTCTGCGTCTGCGGCGCTGCTTCGCTCCAGGTCGATTACGAAAAGAAAACCGTCACCGTCGACGGCCACACCTACGGCGAAGGCGACTTCCTCTCGATCGACGGCACCGCCGGCACCGTTTACGCAGGCCAGATCAAGACGGCTTCCTCCGAGATCATCGCCGGCCTCGTCAACGACGACAAAGCCGCGCAAGCCACGGAAAAGTTCAAGAGCTTCACGCAGCTCATGAAATGGTGCGCGCAAGCCACCAAGCTCTCCGTCCGCACCAACGCCGATACGCCCCACCAGACGCGCATCGCCGTCGCGTTCGGCGCCGTCGGCATCGGCCTGACGCGCACCGAGCACATGTTCTTCGAAGGCGACCGCATCGACGCCATGCGCGAGATGATCCTCGCCGACACGCTCGCCGATCGCCAGGCCGCGCTCGCAAAACTCCTCCCCTATCAACGCGACGACTTCTTCGGAATCTTCAAGGCGCTGAAAGGCTTCCCCGCGACGATTCGTTTCCTCGATCCGCCGCTCCACGAGTTCCTCCCAAACACGAAGGAAGCGCAGATGGATCTCGCCCGGAAACTGAACGTTCCCGTCGAGAAAATCATGCACCGCGTCCACGAGCTGCATGAGTTCAACCCCATGCTCGGTTTCCGCGGCTGCCGCCTCGGCATCAAGTATCCGGAAATCACCGCCATGCAGGCGCGCGCCGTCCTCGAGGCTGCTGCCGATGCGACGAAGGCCGGCTTCAAGGCCAAGCCCGAGATCATGATCCCGCTCGTCGGTTTCAAGAAGGAACTCGATCTCCAGACCGAGCTCGTTCACGAGGTCGCCGCCGCCGTGCAGAAGGAGAAGAAAGTTAAAATCAACTACTCCGTCGGCACGATGATCGAGATCCCGCGCGGTGCCCTCACCGCCGACGAAATCGCGCAAACCGCGGAGTTCTTCAGCTTCGGCACGAACGATCTCACGCAGACCTGCCTCGGCATGTCGCGCGACGACTCCGGCTCCTTCCTCGGCGCTTATCAAGAGTCCGAGATCATGAAGAAGAACCCGTTCGCGAGCATCGATCAGACCGGCGTGGGCCAGCTCATGCGGATCGCGATCGAGAAAGGCCGGAAGACGCGCCCCGACATCAAGCTCGGCATCTGCGGCGAACACGGTGGCGACCCGGACTCGGTGAAATTCTGTCACAAGCTCGGCCTCACCTACGTCTCCTGCTCGCCCTACCGCGTGCCCGTCGCCCGCCTCGCTGCCGCCCAAGCCGCCGTCGCCGATTTCAAGGCGGCGAAGAAGTAAGCGTTCCTAAAACTGTAGGAGCGGCTTTACGCCGCGCTTCTCCCAAGCCTCGCGCCCTCACCGGCGCGGGGCTTTTTATTTCCAATCGGGCTTACTGCATCGCGATCCTACCGGACTCGTTTCGACACCCGCACTGTTCCATCGGTTTCGCGCCCAAAATAAGGCGACGCCGCGGCCACCAGAACCGGCACGACATCGCCCATGGCGACTCCGTTGGAATTCACGGTCAACTTCGTCCGCCACAACAAGCGCTTTTCCCCCTTGGCCATCGCGGCGCCGTCGAAGGCCGACGCGACCACAAAATAACAACTGCCAAACGCCTCGTTCACGAGGTAGGTCGTCTTTTCATCGCGACGATAATACCGGTAAAATGGACCGATGAAGGTCAGGTCAAACGTCGGATTCAGCTTCGCCGCCTGATTATTTTTATAGCCCGAGGCCGCACTGATGATTTTTTGCCGGTCCGCTTGGGCGGCCAGGCGATCGGCGCCGCGGTCAGAGGCGGCGCTCGTTTGGCGCACCGTGGTTTCCTCCTTGAGCACTTTCGCGAGCTCTTCGGCGAAGGCCACTCCTCCCATCAAGGCCGCGCGATCAATCAGCTGTTTGTGTCGGCGGGGATCGGCGAGAATGAAAGGCAGCAGTTCCTCGACCGTCTTGGTTTCACCACCGAGAGAGGAGGGCGGCTCGGGCGGAGGCGGCATCTTGTCGAAATTGTCCGAACTGATGCCGTTCGGATTGGCCGCCTCCAGCGTGGCGAGCAGGGTGGCACGCTCGCGCACCGCCTCCTCGTAATCGGCCTGGGCCGCGTTGGCTTCGAGCGTGTGCTCCGCTTCCCCGTTCGTCGCCGCGTGGCTCCCGTAGTTGATGACGATGACCACCACCGGCTGATGTTCCGGCGCAGCCGCTTCAAGATAACCCGCCGCGGCGAGGGACTCTTTCACGGCCCGGCGCAACCGATCAGGCGGAATCGGCTTCGCGTTCGCGGAGGCAACCTCACCCAAATTTTGCAAATTGCCGACCTGCGGAAAATAGTAGGTCGGCTCCTGCGGAGCAGGCGGTCGCAGCTCTTGGCCGGCCGGCGTCATCTCCGTGAGGATGTTGCAATCGATCGTGGGATTTTTTTGCAGCGCCTTGGGCAGCAGTGAAAACGCCGAGGCGCTCGATTTCTGCCCTAGCTTAGGCGACTTCGAAGGATCAGCCGCAAAAGCGGCCGCACCCATGCCAAGGATCGCAAAGCCGAGGGGAATTTTTTTCATGGG
>JANYBX010000001.1 GCA_025360615.1 Opitutia bacterium | reverse complement strand
CCGAGCGCGGGCGCAGCGGCGGGGCGGGCATATACTATCACTTCGATTACCACGGCGGACCGCGCAGCTACCAATGGCTCAACTCCAATCCGATCCCGAAAATCTGGGAGCAGATGTCGATGGCCAAGCAATACGGCGCCGATCGCGTCTGGATTGTGAACGTCGGTCACTTCAAGGGCTGCGAGTTCCCGCTGGAGTATTTCATGAGCCTCGCTTGGGACACCCACCGCTGGACCGGCGACAACTTCGCCGAGTTCACCGGACTCTGGGCGGCGCGCGAGTTTGGCCCGGATCGCGCCACCGACATCGCCGACATCCTCGCGAAATATTCGAAATACAACGGCCGGCGCAAACCCGAGTTGCTCGCGCCGGACACTTACAGCCTGACCGATTACCGCGAGGCGGAGACCGTCGTGGCGGATTACCAAGCCATCGCCGCCAAGGCAGCGGCGATTGCTCAAGGCCTGCCCGCGACGAAGCAGGATGCGTTTTATCAACTCGTGCTTTTCCCCACGAAGGCCGGTGCGCTGTTGAACGAACTGTATTTCGCCGCTGGCCGGAACGCGCTCTTCGCGAAGCAGGGTCGCGCCAGCGCGAACGAATGGACGGCGGTCACTCAGGCGCTGTTCCAAAAATATCTGGGAATGGTCGTGGAATACGATGCGGCCGCGGGTGGAAAATGGGCGCACTTCATGGACCAGCCCGTCCTCGGCTACACGTCGTGGCGCGACCCGCCGACGAACAATCTCAATCACCTCAAGTTCGCCGAAGTGGCGAACGTGCCTGACGCTGCGGCGATGGGGGTGGCCGTGGAAGGCTCCGATGTGGCCGTGGCCGGCGAGGCGAGCCTGCCGCGCTTTGATGCGTTCAACCGCCCGTCCCGCTACCTTGAGATTTTCCGGAAAGGAAAAATTTCATTCGACTACACCGCCGTCGCCAGTGAGCCGTGGATCGCCCTGAGCTCCACCAAGGGCAGCGTGACCGACGACCAGCGCGTGTGGGTCAGCGTGGATTGGAGCAAGGTTCCGGCCGGCATCAGCACCGGCACCGTGAAAATTTCCGGTGCCGGCGCCGAGGTGGCCGTGAAAGTCGAGACGTTCAATCCCGCGGAGATCACGCGGGCCACGCTCGATGGCTTCGTCGAAACCGACGGCCATGTCTCGATCGAGCCCGAGCATTTCACCAAGGGGACCGACGCGGGTGAGAACCGCTGGTTTAAAGTCAGCGACTATGGTCGCACGTTGTCCGGCATGAAGGCCACCGCGCCCGCCGATGCAGCCGGCGCCACGCCGGGTCAGGATTCGCCGTGCCTCGAATACCGGATGTATCTGTTCAGCCCGGGCACCGCCGAGGTGACGGCCATCACGGCACCGACGCTCAATTTCATCCCGGATCGCGGCGTGCGCTACGCGGTCTCGTTCGACGATGAGGCACCGCAGGTCGTCACGCTGGTGCCCGCGGGTTGGAAGGCCGTGCGGGAGGGGCAGCGCGAGTGGGAAAAATCTGTCGCCGACAACGCGCATTTCGGCCGCTCGAAGCACCGCATCCTCGCGCCGGGTTATCATTTGCTGAAAATCTGGATGATCGATCCCGCCGTGGTGATTCAGAAACTTATGGTGGACCTCGGCGGTCTGAAGCCGAGTTACCTCGGCCCGCCGGAAAGTTTTCGCGGACCGATTTCCACCCGCGCCGCCGCTGACCGGCCGGTTATGCGCAGCGACCGCAATTCGCAGATTGGCCACGAGCAGCTGCTCGAAAAGGCGGGGGCAGGCGGCATCTCCGTTTATTTTTTCGGCGACTCGATCACGCGGCGCTGGGGCGCGACCGACTATCCGGACTTCCTGGCCCATTGGAAAAAAAACTTCCACGGCTGGAACGCCGCCGATTTCGGGTGGGGCGGGGACACGACGCAAAACATGCTCTGGCGGCTGCAGAACGGCGAACTGGATGGCGTGAATCCCAAGGTCATGGTGTTGCTCGCAGGAACGAACAACATCGGCAAGGAGCCGGGCGACGATGCCAAGGTCGCCGACGTCTCGCGCGGCCTCACCGCCCTGGTCAACCTCTGCCGCGCGAAAGCGCCGGGAGCCACGATCATCCTCATGGGAATTTTCCCGCGCAACGACGGCCCGGTCGTGCCCACCATCAATCGCATCAACGACAACCTGGCGAAGTTGGCCGATGGCAAGACGGTCCGCTACCTGAACATCAACGACCATCTGGCCGATGCGCAGGGCAAGCTCTTTGATGGAATGACCGTGGATCAACTGCACCTCAGCGTGAAGGGCTATCAGGTCTGGGCAGACGCATTGAGGCCGGTTTTCACGGAGTTGCTCGGACCGCCGGCGGCGCACGACACCGCTCCGCCACCGACCGGAGATCCCAGCGCGAAGCGATGACTTAAATCGACTGGCGCCGGCCGCTCCGCGGCGCGTAGCGTCCAAACTTTACCTATGAAACTCGGACTGGGACTTTACCGCCACATGCTCACGCCGGAAAACTTCGCCTTCGCGAAGCAAGCGGGGGCGACGCACATCGTTGGGCACCTCGTGGACTATTTCCGCGGCGGCGGACACGTCGGTCCGGACGATCAGCCGCTCGGCACCGACTGGGGCTGGGGCCTCGCCGGCGATCCCGACAAACTCTGGACGCTGGATGAACTCGTCACGCTGCGCCGCGAGGTGGAGGCGACGGGCCTGAAGCTCGAGGCGATCGAGAACTTCGATCCCGCGCACTGGCACGACATCCTCCTCGATGGGCCGAAGCGCGCGCGGCACATCGAGAATGTGAAGACGATCATCCGCCGCCTCGGCGAGGCCGGCATCCCGATCATGGGCTACAATTTTTCCATCGCGGGCGTGGCGGGTCGCACGAAAGGCAACTACGCGCGCGGCGACGCGCCGTCCGTCGGCATGGAAGGCCCTTACGATCTGCCGATGCCCAACGGCCTCGCGTGGAACATGGTCGTCGACCCGACCGCGCCCACACGCGACACCGGCACGATTCCTCCCGCGACGCACGAGCAACTTTGGTCGCGGCTGCAGCGCTTCCTCGACGAGGTTTTACCCGTCGCGGAAAAAGCCGGCGTGCGCCTCGCGCTCCATCCCGACGACCCGCCGATGCCGTTCATCCGCGGCCAGCCCCGCCTCGTTTATCAGCCGTCGCTCTACCAGAAAGTCATCGACCTCAACCCGAGCCCGTCGAACACACTGGAGTTTTGCGTCGGCTCACTCGCCGAGATGACCGAGGGAAATATCTACGACGTAGTCGACCAGTATTCGCGTCAGAACCGCCTCGGTTACGTCCACCTACGCAACGTCCGCGACAAGGTGCCGCACTACAAGGAAACCTTCATCGACGACGGTGAGATCGACGTGCTGCGCGTGCTCGCAATTTTGCACCGCAACCAATTCGACGGTGTGATCATCCCCGACCACGCCCCGCAGATGAGCTGCGCCGCCCCATGGCACGCCGGCATGGCCTTCGCGATGGGCTTCCTCAAAGCAGGGATGAAAACCCTCGGTGCCGGCTAGATAATTTCATGAGTTCATTTTCTTTTCCCTCCGCCTTCTCCCTTCAAAACGAAACCGCCCTCATCACCGGTGGCGGCACGGGCATTGGGCTCGCCATGGCGCAGGCCATGCACGCGGCGGGCGCGCGCGTGGTGCTCGTCGGCCGCCGTGAATCTGAGCTCGCCGGCGCCGTGAAAACACTCGGCGAGGGCGCAAGCTTCGTAGTGCACGACATCACGCAGCTCGACTTGGCGTCCGCACTCGTCGAACGCGTCACGCGCGAGGTCGGTCCGATCACTTGTCTCGTCAACAACGCTGGCATCCACCTGAAAAAGCCCGCGGTCGAGACGACGCCCGAGGAGTTCGAGAAAGTGCTGCGCACGCACATCGTCGGTGCGCACGCGCTGATTCGCGCCGTTGGGCCCGGGATGATCGAGCGCAAGCAGGGCAGTATTCTCTTTACCGCGTCGATGGCCTCGCTCTTTGGCATCCCGCTGGTGATCGCCTACACGGCCGCCAAAAGCGCGATGGTCGGCATGGTGAAAGGCTACGCCGTCGAGCTGTCGCCGCACGGTGTGCGCGTGAACGCCATCGCCCCCGGCTGGATCGAGACTGAGATGTCGCGCAAGGCGATGGACGGCGACCCGGCGCGGAAGGCCAAGATCATCGGTCGCACGCCGATGGGAAAATTCGGCGCGCCCGCCGACATCGGTTGGGCCGCCGTCTATCTCACTTCACCCGCGGCCAAATTTATCACGGGTGTCACTCTGTCGGTCGACGGCGGCGTGAGTGTGGGCTTCTGAAGGCGGTCGTTTCGCGCGGCGGCGTTCACGACTACCAAAATAAAAATCCCGCACCAGGCGGAGCGGGATCGTGAATCGCGGGAGCGAAAATTACTTGGCGCGCGCCGCGATCCAATCGCGTTTCTGCGGGGCGCCGCCATCGCGGCCGGGACGTTCGCTCGATCCTTTGATCGAGTCGCCGTCGAGCTTTCCCTCGTATTTGCTCACGATCTTGTTGCCGTTGAATTCGCGGGTGACGCTGAACGTCACGGTGCCGTCTTTGAAAGAAGCATCCGTGATCGCGACGTCCGGGATCTGACCTTGCGGCCCCTGCATGCCCACCATCGTGCCGGTGAGTTTGCCGTCCTGATAGGCGAGCTTGAGCGTTTGTTCGAAGCCTTGGCCGCCGTTGCGACCTTGCTGGGTCCACTTCCAGGTGCCCGCCGGGGACGAGTCGGTGGCTGCGACCGCGGCGGCGGCTGGCGCGGCCGGAGCCGCCGGTTTGGCGTCGGCGGCGAACGCAGTCGCCGTCATGGAACAAGCGGCACAGGCTGCCGAGAGGAGTTTGAGGTAGGATTTCATTTTTTGGGTTTAAGGAACGGCGGGAAGACGGATGAAAGCGGGCGAGGTTCCGACGGCAGGTAACGCTGCTACCGCGGCGGTGCGTCGGGGGGCGGCCCGGGCGAATCGTCGGGAGGGTCGCCGGGGCCGCGCTCACGATCCAGGGCAGGCACCGTTCTGGCGGGTGCCTCGATGGGCAGCGCGTCTTTGCAGAGTTCGAGAAGTTCAATCGTCGTGAGCCCGGTTTGGGCGGCGTTGTTGGTGCTGATTCCGAGGGCTTCCTCACGGGGATTCAGCACGTCCGATCCCGCCAGTAATTTCGGGCTGGCCCAACCGCCGCCGCGGCTGAACAGGCCGCTGATCGCCTTTTGTGCGAACGCCGGAATTTTGGTCTGCGCATAGGCGTAGGCGGCGAGCCGCGGGCCGCTTTGCTCGTTCAAAATGTAGCGCGCATCCGCGCCTTCGCCGCCGGTGGTCTGGTCGAGGGTGAGGACCTCCGCCGGCGCGCCGCCGATGCGGCAGTATTGCAGCCATGCGGTCGCGAAATCTTTCCGGCCGAGCAGCGGCACGAGTTCAAACATCACTTCGCCGCCGCCTTGAATCGTCGCGAGGTTGTAGCTCACGGGCACGGATCCTTTCGTCAACGGGTCGCGGATGACCGTCAGCTTTCCAGTCGCGCGATCATAGCCGACGATCTGGGCACCGCCGCCCTTGAGCTTCCCGATGTTGCCGCCGGGGAGATCGGGGTTGAGGCCGTGGAGCTGGCCGGTTTGGAGCCAGTAGGGCATCGCCATGATGGAATCGACGCCGGCGAGGATGCGGTCGCGCCACGCGGTGTCGCCCGTGCGCTCCCACTCAGTCAGCCAGTTGCCGACAAAGGCAAACCAGTCCGGGCCGATGCGGATGCGCGCGGCGAATTGCGGCTCGCCGGGCACCTGCGGGGCGGCGACGCGCATGGGATCGAACTTCGCGGCGGCGACATCGGAGACGAGCGTCTCGCGCATGAGGTCGCCCGTGCGTTCGTCGGTCGTGAGATAATAAAAAGGCCGCCAGTGCGCGGACTGGCTGATGCGCGCTTCCTTCGCGCCGTCGCCCCACTTGACGACGTTGTGCCGCGAGCCGAGGCCGGCCATGTCGCCGAGGTGATAGACGTTCGTCTCGCTCGTGTTGCGCGTGAGGGCTTCGGCGAGGCGGAAGACATCGGCGCGGCCGGTGCGGAGAAAACTATACCAGAGCCAGAGCGGCGTCCCCAGTTCAGTGTTGTCCCACGCGTGGCCACCCCAGTCGTAGTGCCACATGTGGCGCGGCGCGGAGTAGGAATGCATGAAGTCGCCATATTGCCAGAAGCCATACCAGTGGTGCTGGTCCACCTGCTTCGCATAATACGCGAGCACGGCATCCAAGCCCTCCTCGACCGTTTTCTTAAACGGCGTCGAGCGGTCGGGCAGGCTCCAGACGCCGAACACGCCGGTCGAGTGAAGGTAGTCGGGCGTGCAGGCGAGCAGCGGCAGCTCGGTGCCGGTCTTGGCCATCGCGACGGTGGCGGTGCGCGCGGGCAACGCGCGGGCGGGGTAGAGGGTCAACTCGCTCGTGCGTGCGACGCCGTAGGCGCGGCTCAGGCCGGGTTGCACATCCTCGTAGGAGGTGAGCAGGCCGTGCGCGACGATGTCGTAGTGGCGCATGTCCATCTCCGGCCCGTCGGGCGACCAAAGCCACGCGATGAGTTCCGCCGCCGCGCCGCTGGCGTGTCGCACCTCGAGCGATGCGGGATATGACTGCCAGAAATTTTTCACGCTGAGACCGAGGCCGCCGCTCAGGTCGCCCACGAAGGCAAAGCCCGGTGCGCGCCGGCCGGCGGCGGAGAACAGCCACGTGCTTTTCGGATTGGTGCGCTTCACGATGGTGAAGCCGTCGGGGTTGGGCTGCGCGAGTTTGAAGTCATCCCACACCGCGTTTTGCGCGAAGCCGCGGCGGCCCGTGAACGGCTCGCCGGCCTCCTGCGTGGCGTGGCCGCCGCCGGGTTGGAGCGGCTCGGACCACAGGCCGCCGTCCGCGCCCGCGAAACGCACGTGGCGATTCTGCACCGCCTCCCGCAGCGGCACGGCGAACTGCACGCCGAGGCCGCGCACGAAATCTTTTTCCTGATTGCCGTCGAACACGATGGTGTGCACGAGGCGCACCGCCGTTTCGCCCGTATAAAAATAAAGCCGCACGGTAAACGGCAGCCAATCGCGCGCCGACTCCGCCCCGTGGTGGATGCCTTCAACTTTCACGACCGCCCGCACCGGCCCGGACTGCTCGACGGTGACTTTTTTCACCGCCCCGAAAAACTTTTCCCGCTTCGGTGCATCCTCCGGGTTGGTGGCGGGGCCGTCCTGCAAAATACCCACGAGCTGCCCGGCGCGCGCGATTTCGCGGCCGCCGATGCTGATCGAGTCTACGACATACGGGCCGCTGAGCGGGATGGAGCAGGTGAGTGCGCCGGTCTCGACGAGGATGGACTGGCCGTCGTTCGTGACCCGGAGCGTGCCGGTCGGCGCAGTGGAGGGGCCGGTAGCGAGCATGAACGCGCCTTTCGACTCGGCGGGCGCGACGGTGGCGAAGCCGCTCCATTTGAGCGAACCATCCGGCCAGTAGGCGAGGGGCCACGTTTGCACCGGCAGGGATTTTCCCGCGGCGTCCGTGAGATTGAACGTCGTCTCGCGCGGCACGGCGCCCTGCGCCCACGGCACGCCCCAGCTCACGCCTTGGGCGACGCCCGCCGCCGGCTGGTCGAGCCAGTGCAACTGGACGGACGGGGGCAGGGTGGCCGCATGCCCGGATGCCGCTGCGCGAATGAGCATCAGGGCAACGAGAGCCAGCCACGGGAATTTTAAGAACGATTTCATGGAGGAAAAACGAGAATGCAGACGCGCCCCAACGGGGTTATGCTGCGAAGACGAATGATGGGGGAAAACGTCACCTCGAATCTGGGGCCAAGGGAGGAAGCGCTGGCCCAACGACGGATGGAACTGGGCCATTTACCCACAGTCGCAATTCGTTTCCGATTCACCTGATGAGCCTCGTTGATCGCCTCCGGCCCCGCGTTGGGATTTGTGCACTGCTGATCGTCTTGTTTCAGGACTCGATCACGCGTGGAGCCGAGGCCGGTGCAGAAGACGAGATGGGCGATGTGACCAAGCTGGCGGCGTTCAGCGTGAACGGCGAGCGGCTGGAGGATTTCGGCTTCCGGGTGTCGCGCGGTTACGATGCCGAGCGCTCGGGCAGGTTCTGGCCCGTTTCGACTCCCGTGGTCGATGCTCTCCTGCCGAACACCGCCGCGACGAAAGCCGGCCTGAGGCCGGGAGACCGGATCATCAGCTCGGATGGACAGTCGACGGCCGGGTCGGTTTTTTCCTCGAGCAAGTGGCGGCGCATCCAGGAAAAGAAATGGGCGGAGGTCGCGGCGGGGAAAAAAAACGTCACGTGGACATTGGAAGTCGAAACTGCGGGCACGAAGGAGCGGAGAACGCTAAAGTTGGTAGTGCCGACGCCTTCGCCGCACTGGGGCGCATCGGTCTGGAGCGCGCCGGAAGATCGCCGGCCGGCGACGGTGCCGGAAACGGGTCCGCTGGCGGAGCGCGCCAAGCAGGTTCTCGACAACGGAATTTGGATTTTGCTCCGGGCCTCCTACGTGCGCGGCTTCGACCTGCCGATTTCCGCCCAACAGCCCTATTTTCTCGCTTACGAGTGGATGCTTCTGGGCGGAGGGGGTGCGCATTTTATCTACGTCAGCCAGCAGCGGGGACGAACCGACATCATTCTCGAAGTGATTTCCAAACACGGAGCGATGCAGGTTTCGACGGTCGCGCCGGCTGCGGCGACGGGGACGCTGGCTTCGCCGACCACCGTATTTGCGGTCGCGTCGCGCTCCTACTTGACCTCTCCCTCCGGCGCGCTGGAAAAAGCCTGGCTGTTGCCCCGGGGCGGGAAGCAGTGCGAAATTCCGTTGGAAGAAGCGCGGGAGGAGTTTCAGGCCGAGATGGATTTTTGGCTGACGAAGGTCGGCAAGGTTTCGCCGCGCTTGCCGCTCGACCTGATCGCGAAACGGTCCGCGGCCGCCGCCGGTGTCGCCGCGGTTCCGGCGACTCCGCCTGCGCCGGTCGAGGCGGGCGCGAGGGCGGCGGCATTTTTGAAACTGCCGGCGGCGACCGAGGAGCAGCGGCAGATGTTTTCCGAAGCGCTCGGAAAAATCGGCGCGGATGAGGACCGCTGGGCTTACACGGAGACGTCGCACAGTATCGAGGACAAGCGCGTGACGGTGATGCGCGTCGATCCCTCGAAGCCCGACGCGGAACGTTGCACGCTGCTTAAAATGGACGGTAAACGGCCGACCGTGGAGGACATCAAGCTCTGGCGCGACCAAGGCCGTGATTCGAGCGCCGCGCTCGGTGAACTGCCGCCGATCAATTCCCTCGTCGACGCGACGGACGTGCGCGTGCTGGCGGACGAGCGGGCGGCGGTGGTGTTTGAGCTGCCGCTGCGTGCGAAAAACCAAGCGTTCCCCGCCGACAAGTTCCAGGCGCTCTTCCGCGTGAACAAGACCAGCCGCGCGTTCGAAGACATCACGGTGAAGCTCCGGGATTCCATTCGCATGGCGGGCGTCGTAAAGCTGACGGAAGCGGGGATGACGGTGCGCTTTCAGACGTTCGACCCGGCGTTTCCGCCGCAGCCCGTTTTACTGCGGGGCGGCGGCGCGGTGCGCGTGCTCCTCGTGAAGTTTTCCCGTGATTTCGAGGCGGCGCGCACGGATTTTCGCCGGGTGGAGCCGTTTGCGGAGCCGGTGGTGAAGGAGCAGTGAAGATTTGAATCACTCCAATCATCACCATGATTGAATCTGGCGCAGGGCGACAAATTCCAGGGCACTCCGGCCGATACTCGAAGTCGAACGCCCTTGTGCGCGCGCACACCCTCATGAACCTCCGCTTCTCCCTCTGTGTGTTGCTGAGTGTTTTCGCCATCGCCCGAGCCTCGGGTCAACCCGCAGCCCCGAGCGCTCTGTCCCCGTCCGCGGCGCGGCAACGCACCTCGGAGCAACTTGACCAACTGCTTGGCCCCATCGCGCTTTATCCGGATGCGCTGATCGCGTTGATCCTGCCTTCGGCCACCGAACCTGCCGATGTCGTGCTGGCAGCCCGCTATTTCAACGGCAAGGGCGATTCCGCCCGGATCGACGATCAACCGTGGGATGACAGCGTGAAGGCGCTCGCCCACTATCCCGCCATTGTGAAATGGATGGACGAAAATCTCACGTGGACGAAACAGGTCGGCGGAGCTTTTCTCGACCAGCCGGCCGACGTGATGAAATCCGTGCAGCGCCTGCGCGCGGCGGCGCGCGCGGCGGGCACGCTCATCGACACCCCGCAGCAGCAAGTCGTCGCGCAGGGCGAGACCATCATCATCGTGCCCGCGCAGCCCGACATCATCTACGTGCCCAGCTACGATCCCGAAGTCGTCTATGTGCGCCGGCGGGGTTTTTATCCCGGGCCTTTCCTGACGTTTGGCGTGGGATACTCGGCGGGTTTTTGGCTGGGCTATGATCTCGACTGGGATCGCCGCCGCCTCTGGGTGATTAATCGGCCCGAGCGCGAACGCTACTGGCGCGAGCATCACGATTGGCATCCGCCAGTGTTTCCGCACGCACCTGACTTTGAGCACGATCCGTGGCGCCGACCGTGGAACCCCAATCCGGTCTACGTGCGCCCATCGCGGCCATCCACCGTTTGGCCGCATCAGGAAATTGTCCGGCCGGTGCCGTTTTCGCACGAGCCGTGGCGGCCGCCTGCCGCGCATGAAAACAGACCCGGGTGGCCGGATCGGTCGCCGGAAAATCGCGATCAACCATGGCCATCACCCGAAGAGCGCCGCGTCGCCCCGCGCCGGCCGGAGAATTTTCCGACGGCGCCGACAGCGAACCCCGTGCAGCCACTGACGCCCCCATCGCGGCCGCCCCGGGTAAATTCGGGGCCGGAGCGCGATGATCGGGGCGGGCGGGAAAACCGCCGGCCGGTCGGCCCTCAGGATGGAACAGCGATTAATCCTCCCGCCGCAGGCCGGCTGATTCCACCACCGCTTCAACCCAACGTCACGAGCCCGCAGCAAGGATCGCCTGCTTCGCGCCAAAATCGCCCGCCGCCGACTGCGGCGCCTGCACTGCCGCAGTCGGCGCCTGTTGCACCTCAGGAGGACAAAGAGGGCCGGCGCGAGCGTCAGGCTCAGAGTGATCGGCAAAATTAATTTTCGCGCGGCCGCGCCGACAGTGACTTAATCGTAGAGGCGTTTCCCGGGAATTGCGCCGGCACGAGCGGCGTCGACCGATCCCACGGCGACACCAGCGGGCCGAACACGTCCGCACGCGGCGCACGAGGCCGACGGCGGTGCAAGCAACGGCCGGCTGACCGCGGGAGTCAGGACGGCGGGGAGTAGCGGTTTCATGGGGATTGGCCGTGCGGCGCTGGGGAAGATTAGAATCGCTGGCTTCGCCATGCGAGGGGAAGGGATGTTTTATTTTCACGTCTCATCATCGCAGAATATTTCCCGCGTGATAACGGACACGCCGCGAACACGGACAGGCGGGGCGGGAAGGTGTCCGGGGTGCGGCCCGCGTCGCGCTCTTTTGCAACCGCTCATCTCCGCTGATGCTCAGAAATCAAAGGTGGGGAAGTTGGCGTGCGTGCTTCGCCTAATCGGCGAAGCGCGCTGCTGAGGGATGCTTCGGGAGGGTGATTAGCGAGGATTAGCGATTGAAATTGTCCGGGTTGCGCGGTCCCCGCGACAGGTGATCTGCGGTGAAAAATTCCGGCGCTAGGCCTTCGCGA
>JANYBX010000543.1 GCA_025360615.1 Opitutia bacterium | reverse complement strand
CTCGCCTCGCCGCCGCCGAAAGGCCAGTTCCTCCGGCCGGAGTAAGCTGCGACGTTTCGGCTGTGTTCCAAATCTCGAATAAACACTCATATGGGTTCAGTCGAAAAATTCCTAATGTTTGGGTTATTCGCGCTGACACTTTTGGCCGTGCCGGCGCAGCCAATTGCTCTGGTCCAGCTTGCTGCGCCAAGCGGGATTCCTGTCCCGTGGAGTTTCGATAACGGGCGCTGCACATTCTACGTCGGCTGTGGCCCCATAGATTTCAGGAATGAACGAGGTGAGCTGCGTCGCAGTGATCACACTTATTTCTACGCGTGGTTTTGGCACTACCAAGATCATGCGTTCACCTTTGAGATTCTAGAAAAAATAAATGGGACGCCTCCTGAAATCTGCTTGGCCGACCTCAACCAAGATGGCACGGATGAGATTATCCTGAAAAACGTCGATGGCGCTCACACTCATAAGTGGCATATTTACGGGCGGGTCGGCGCCACGCGCGAACTATCCAAATTGGGGGTCATCGTCGGGGATTTTGGAGACTGTCGAATTACGGATACCAAACGTGGAGGATATCTGGTGATTGAAGCTTTCGATCACAATCTGAGTGATCGCAGCCGGAAAGACCGTCTGATTTTCTCTATGCACGATGGACACTATCAGCAGGAATCAAGCGGCGCCCCTGATCGCTGATTTAGCGATGCGCTGTGTTGTCTCCGCAACCCGTGCTGGCTCTCCCTTTCAAATATAACTGGATATTTTTATACCATGAGCCTCCCCTACGGCCAGACCCGCACTCGTATCGCCGCCCGCCACGCCTTGATCGCGGCGGATGGGCACGTGAAGAGCAACGTCCCCGGTATCACCGGCGCCGCCACCGTCATCCTCATCTCCGGGGCGATGGGCGCGAAGTTTGCCCAGCTCCTGGTCACCTTCGAAGCCGGCGGACGCGCTGCGTTTCCCGCCAACGACCTCGAAACTTTCGGCTATTTTGAGAGTGGCGGGGCGACCGTCACGCTCGACCGCACGCCGCACCGGGTCGCTCCCGGCGGCTATTTTTTCGCACCCGCCGGCGAAGCCTGGACGATTACCGCGCCCAAACGCGGCACGCGCGTGACGCTCTTCCATAAAAAATTCTCTGCCCTCGCCGGCGCGCCCGCGCCGCGCGCGCTGATCGGCGACGCCGCGAAGATCCCCGGCCAGCCCTTTCTCGGCGATCCCGACGCGCGCCTGCAAACGCTTTTGCCCGACGAGTCCGCCTTCGATCTCGCGGTGAACATCTTCACCTACCAGCCCGGCGCGACGCTGCCGTTCGTCGAGACGCACATCATGGAGCACGGCCTGCTGATGCTCGCCGGCCAAGGCGTTTATCGCCTCGAAGATTCCTGGTATCCGGTGACGGCGGGCGACGCGATCTGGATGGCGCCGTATTGCCCGCAGTGGTTTGTCGCGATGGGCAAGCAGCCGGCGAGTTATCTTTACTACAAAGACGTGAACCGCGCGGCGATTTGAGCGAGAAATTGGGTAATCAGAAACAATCGGGGCATTGTCATTAACAAGCATAGCAGTGCTATGCTTTTGGACTTGCATGCCTTCGAAAGAGCTCGTCGCGGCCTCCACCATTCCGCTGGTGCTTTCCATCTTGGGCGAGAAAGAGAGCTATGGTTACGAATTGATCCAGCGCGTGAATGAATTGTCCGGCGGCGCGGTGCAGTGGAGCGAGGGCATGCTCTACCCGGTGCTGCACTGGATGGAGAAGGAGAAGCTGATCGAGTCAGAATGGCGAGCGGCCGAATCGGGCCGGAAGCGAAAATACTATCGTGTGCGCAAAGAGGGCCGGAAGGCGTTGCAGCACGAAAAGGAACAATGGACGGCGGTCCACGCCACACTCACGAAATTATGGAAAACTCAGGCTCATTCGATTTGAACGTCGCGATTGCTCGCTGGCGTCAGGGACTCGGCGCTTCGTCCGCCTTTCGGAGGGACAATCTTGACGAGTTGGAATCGCACTTGCGCGACACCGTGCAGACGCTGACGACCAAGGGACTCGACGAGGAAGAGGCGTTCCTGATCGCCGTGCGGCGCTTGGGATACGCAGAGCCGCTGGAGCGGGAATTCGCCAAGGTTAACTCCACCCAAGTCTGGCTGGTCCGCGCGATCTGGATGCTGACCGGCATTCTGCTCCTGCAGGTAATCATGCCAGTGGCGCGGATCGCGGGCTTCTTTGCCTTTGTCCTCGCGAGAAACCTGCTGCCCCAGTCGCAAGTTCACCTCCACCGAAGTCTCGCGGCGTTGGTCATACTCGGTATGGCGGTGGCTTTGGTGGCCGGCGCCTGGCGTCTGGCGCTTCGCCGTCAAAAATTTCTCACCGAGTGGACGCAGCGAATGCTTGATCGGCCGTGGCTCGCGACCTTCGGTTTGGTGGTGCTGGTGGAGGCCTTGCATACGCTGGATGCGGCCACCGCCCGCACGAGCACGCTTGGCCTGCGTCCCCCACGGGGTGACGGATCCCTGCTGGGCGTGTTTCCACATGTGCAGAGGTTCATCCAGAGTATCGAGGTGTGGCAGCGCCCCTTCGGGTCCGGTGCCATGCTCTACTCAATCATTCAATACGGGCCGCAATTGGCCCTGCTCGTGACTCTCGTGGTGCTGATGCGTCGTCACCGCCAGCAGAATCCCTCCATCGCCAGTTAGCGCGTTCGGACAACTCGTCCACCCTTCTGATTTGCGCGGGCGGCGTGTTTGCTGCTTCGTGAGTGCAATGCCGGCCACTCAAGAAAACGCGGTCTCGAGCTTTGAGTTTCTCCTGAACGGCCAGCCGGTGCGCATCGATAACGCGCCCGCCACGACCACGCTTCTCGACTGGCTGCGCTCCTCCGGCCGCACCGGCAGCAAGCAGGGCTGCGCCGAGGGTGATTGCGGCGCGTGCTCCGTGGCGCTCGTGGATCGCGACGCCGCCGGTCGGCCGACCTATCGCGCGATCAACAGCTGCATCGCGCTGCTGCCGATGTTCGCCGGCCGCGAGGTCGTCACCGTCGAAGGACTTGCCAGCGGCGGCGCGCTGCATCCGGTGCAAGCCGCGATGGTCGAGCACTACGGCTCGCAATGCGGCTACTGCACGCCCGGCTTCGTCGTCTCGATGTTCGAGGCGTATTATCGAAAAAACTGCGAGAGCCCGGCCGGGATCAACGACCAGCTCTGCGGTAATCTCTGCCGTTGCACCGGCTACCGCCCGATCCGCGACGCTGCCACCGCTGTGCTCGCCTCGCGCGCCGCTACCGCCGACACCAACGACGCTTTCGCGCAACGCCTCCTCACCCCCGCCGCCGCTCTCGCCACGTTGAACTACAGGGGCGGCGGCGAACAATTTTTCCGCCCCACGTCACTCGCTGAACTCTTCGCGCTCAAGCAGGCTCACCCGGCCGCAAAACTTGTGGCCGGCGCGACCGAGCTCGGCGTGGAGCTGAACAAGAAATTCAAGCAATTCCCCTCGCTCATCTCCACCGAGGGCCTGCCGGAGTTGACGCAAATCACCTCGACCCCGACCGCGTGGCACCTCGGCGCGGCGGCCACCCTCACCGCCATCGAGGACGCGCTCGGCGCGGAATATCCCTCGCTCGCCCGGATGTGGGCGGTCTTCGCCTCGCGGCAGATTCGCAACCGCGCCACGCTCGGCGGCAACCTCGTCACCGCTTCACCCATCGGCGACAGTGCGCCCGTGCTGCTCACGCTCGATGCGAGTGTCGTGCTCGCGAGCGCGGCGGGCGAACGCACGATGCTGCTCGCGGAATTCTTCACCGGTTACCGGCAGACGCAGCTCCGCGCCGACGAAGTTATGAAGACCATCGTCATCCCGCGCGCCGATCTCGCCGCCGGCCTCACGCGGCGCGTGGATTTCCAGAAAGTTTCCCACCGCCTCGAGCTGGACATCAGCATCGTCGCGGGCGCGTTTTGCGCGGACCTCGACGCGCAAGGCACCGTGCGTCGCGCGCGCCTCGCCTACGGTGGCGTCGCCGTGATGCCGCTGCGCGCCCGTCGCGCTGAGGCGGCGCTGATCGGTCACACGCTCGCGGAGGCGGCGCGCGAGGTTGCGGCGATTTTACAGGATGAGTTCAAGCCCATCGACGACGTGCGCGGGAGCGCTGCCTATCGGCGCGGCGTGGTCGTCTCGCTCTGGGAAAAATTCGTCGCCGGCGAGATTGCACCTACCGAGAGTGCTTTTGTCGCGAGTGCGCCCTGGCCCATCGCCGAAGGCTCCAAAGCTCTCCGCCACGAGAGCGCTGTCGGCCATGTGACCGGCCGCGCGCTTTACGTGGACGACACTGCGCAGCGTCGCCCGATGCTCGACGTGTGGCCGGTGATGGCACCGCACGCGCACGCAAAAATCCTCCGCCGCGACGCCACGAAAGCCCGCGCGTTTCCCGGTGTCTCCGCCGTGCTGCTCGCCGAGGATGTGCCCGGTCGCAACGATGTCGGCGCGGTGCGCCACGACGAGACGCTCTTCGCGGCCGGGGAGGTTCTGTATCACGGCCACATCGTCGCGCTCGTCGTCGGCGAATCGGTGGCGGTGTGCCGTGCGGCGGCGGCGCTGGTCGAGGTGGATTACGAACCGCTCGCGCCCATCGTCACCATCGCCGACGCCATCGCTCAAAACAGTTATCACACCCCACCGCGCCTGATGACGCGCGGCGACAGCGCGGCTGCGCTCGCGTCAGCGCCGCATCGGCTCACCGGCGAAATTCCCTTCGGGGGGCAGGAGCATTTTTATTTGGAGACGCAGGCGGCGTGGGCGGAGTGCGGAGACGACGGCGATGTGTTCATCGCGTCGAGCACGCAGCATCCCTCGGAGATTCAGACCGTCGTGGCGGAAGTGTTGAACCTGCCGAAAAACAAAATCGTCGTGCAGGCTCCGCGGATGGGCGGCGGTTTCGGCGGCAAGGAAACGCAGGGCAACACGCCCGCCGCGCTCGTCGCCCTCGCCGCGTTGAAAACGGGCAAGCCCGTTCGCCTGCAATTCGACCGCGACCTCGACATGATGCTCACGGGCAAGCGTCACCCTTTTTTCGCGAAGTTCGAGGTCGGCTTCGACGCGACCGGCCGCGTGCTCGCGGTGAACGCCGACCTCGTGTCGAACGGCGGCTGGTCGCTCGACCTCTCGCAGCCCGTGCTCGACCGCGCGCTCTTCCACCTCGACAACGCCTACTACCTGCCGGCCGTGCGCTTCACCGGCCTCATCGCGAAAACTCACGTGGCCTCGAACACCGCTTTTCGCGGCTTCGGCGGCCCACAGGGCGTGCACGTGATCGAGGAGATCATGGACCGCGTCGCCCGCACGCTCGGGTTGCCACCCGACGAGGTGCGCGCGCGCAATTTCTATCACGGCACCGGCGAGACCAACACGACGCACTACGGCGAGGACATCGGCGAAAACCGTCTCCATAAAATCTGGCAACTCGCGAAGGCCAACGCGCGCTTCGACGAGCGCCGCGCCGCCGTGGCCGCGTGGAACGCCGCGCACCCACGCGTGAAGCGCGGCCTCGCGATCACGCCGGTGAAGTTCGGAATTTCCTTCACGCTGACCCATTACAACCAAGCCGGCGCGCTCGTGTTGATCTACCAAGACGGGACGGTGCAGGTGAACCACGGCGGCACCGAGATGGGCCAGGGCCTCAACGTGAAAATCCTCGGCGTGGCGATGCGCGAGCTCGGCCTGCCCGCGTCGGCGATTCGCATCATGCGCACGAGCACCGACAAGGTGCCGAACACCTCGGCCACCGCGGCGTCGTCGGGCTCAGATTTGAACGGCATGGCGGTGGCGGACGCGTGCGCGATCCTGCGCACGCGTCTCGCGGTCGTCGCGGCGCAGATCCTTTCCGAAACTGT
>JANYBX010000540.1 GCA_025360615.1 Opitutia bacterium | reverse complement strand
GGCGGTGCGCTCCAGCGGGGGCTTCGGGAGGATTTCGATTTGCGTGATGCTCTTGCAGCCGTGGCGCATCGCGGTGCCGACGCAGTCGGTGCCGGTGTCGCCGCCGCCGATCACGATCACATCCTTGTCCTTTCCGTGAATCGCCGCGTGGTCCGCACCGCCGTTGAGCACGGCTTTCGTGTTCTCGGTGAGATACTCCATCGCGAAGTGAACGCCCTTCAGGTTGCGGCCTTCGATGGGAAGATCGCGCGGCTTGGTCGCGCCGGTGCAGATGACGGTGGCGTCGTATTCCTTCAGGAAAATCTGGGCCTCGACGTTTTCACCGATGTTCGCGTTACAGATAAATTTGATGCCCTCGGCTTCCATCAGCTTGATGCGGCGGAGGACGACTTCCTTCTTATCGAGCTTCATGTTCGGAATGCCATACATGAGGAGGCCGCCCGGACGATCGGCGCGCTCGAACACGGTGACTGTGTGACCGGCGCGATTCAGCTGCGCGGCGGCAGAAAGACCGGCAGGACCGGAGCCGATGACGGCGACTTTTTTGCCGGTGCGGACTTTCGGAGGCTCCGGGTTAACCCAGCCTTCGTCCCAGCCACGGTCGGTGATGGCGGCCTCGATGTTCTTGATCGTGACCGGCGGCGCGTTGATGCCGAGGACGCACGAGCCTTCGCACGGCGCGGGACACACGCGACCGGTGAACTCTGGGAAATTATTCGTCTTGTGCAGGCGGTCGAGCGCCTCGTGCCAGAGACCCCGATACACGAGATCGTTCCACTCCGGGATGAGGTTGTTGATCGGGCAGCCCGAGGCCATGCCGCTGATCAATTTGCCGGTGTGGCAAAACGGGACGCCGCAATCCATGCAGCGCGCGCCTTGATGGCGGAGTTTCTTCTCCTCCATGTGGTGGTGAAACTCCTTGTAGTCGTGCACACGCTCGGTCGGCGTGCGGTCAACGGGAAGCTCGCGCAAATACTCGATGAAGCCGGTTGGTTTGCCCATGGGTCGGGGAGGTCGAAGTTGGAGTCTGGAAGGTTTAGTTGCCGCCGACGCGCGAGGTGTCGCGGGAGTTTTCCTCGAAGGCGGCCATGATGGCTTCGTCGCCGGTGAGGCCTTGGTCGTGGGCGCGGGCGATGCAGGCGAGCACGCGCTTGTAATCCTTCGGGAGGATTTTGACGAACTGCGGGACGAACGTGTCCCACGCGGCGAGCACCTGCTGGCCGCGGGCGCTCTTGGTATAGGCGACGTGCGTCTCGATCATCGCTCGGACTTCGGCTTTCTCGGCCGCAGTCTCGATCGTCTCGATGCCGACCATCGCGCCGTTGACGTCCTTTTTGAACTCGCCGGTTTCGTCGAGCACGTAGGCGACACCGCCCGACATGCCGGCGGCGAAGTTGCGGCCCGTGGAGCCGAGGATGACGACGCGGCCGCCGGTCATATATTCGCAGGCGTGGTCGCCCACGCCCTCGACGACGGCGTTGACGCCAGAGTTGCGGACCGCGAAACGCTCACCGGCGCGGCCGGCAAGGTAGAGTTCACCGGCGGTCGCGCCGTAGAGGGCGACGTTGCCGACGATGATGTTTTCCGAGGGCACGAACGTGGCCTTCGCTGACGGATAGATGATGATTTTTCCGCCGGAGAGGCCTTTGCCGACGTAGTCGTTGGCGTCGCCCTCGATGGAAAACGTCATGCCCTTCGGCATGAACGCGCCGAAGCTCTGGCCGGCGGAACCGGTGAACTTCACGCGGATCGTGTCTTCGGGGAGGCCGGCGGCGCCGTGCTTCTTCGTGACTTCGCTGCCGGTGATGGTGCCGACAACGCGGTTGACGTTACGAATCGGCAGCTCGGCGATGACCTTTTCCTTTCGCTCGATGGCGGGCTGGCAAATGTCGAGCAGCGTCGTGACGTCCAGCGCCTTGTCGATGCCGTGGTCCTGCTTGATCGAGCAGAAGCGTCCAACCTCCGGCCCTACGTCGGGTTGATAGAGGATGTTCGAGAAATCGAGACCCTTGGCCTTCCAGTGCTCGACGGCTTGGCGCGGCTCGAGGCGCTCGGTGTGACCGATCATTTCCTCGATCGTGCGGAAACCGAGCTGAGCCATGAGCTCGCGAACTTCCTGCGCGATGAACGTCATGAAATTGACGACGTGCTCCGGCTTGCCCGCGAATTTGTCGCGGAGCTTCGGGTCCTGCGTGGCGACGCCCGCGGGGCAGGTGTTGAGATGGCAGACGCGCATCATGATGCAGCCCGTGGCGACGAGCGGCGCGGTGGCGAAGCCGAATTCCTCGGCGCCGAGCAGCGCGGCGATGACGACGTCGCGGCCCGTCTTGAGCTGGCCGTCGGTTTCGACGGCGATGCGCGAGCGGAGATTATTGAGGACGAGCGTCTGGTGCGTCTCGGCGAGACCGAGTTCCCACGGGAGGCCGGCGTGCATGACGGAGGTTTGCGGCGAAGAGCCGGTGCCGCCGTCGTGTCCGCTGATGAGGACGACATCGGCGTGGGCCTTCGCAACCCCGGCGGCAATCGTGCCGACGCCGACTTCGGCGACGAGTTTGACGCTGATGCGCGCGCCGCGGTTGGCGTTCTTAAGGTCGTGGATGAGCTCGGCGATATCCTCGATAGAATAGATGTCGTG
>JANYBX010000531.1 GCA_025360615.1 Opitutia bacterium | reverse complement strand
GCGGCCGACGGAATGGCGGGCACCGCGCGTTTTAGTCTGCCACGAAGTTTGTCAGTGGACCGAGAGGGAAACATTTACGTCGCCGACCAAGGTAACTTCACCCTTCGCAAAATCTCCCGCGACGGAGTCGTCACCACTGTCGCAGGTGAAGTCGGCGTTTCCGGAGCGTCCGATGGGCTGGGCGTCGCTGCTCATTTTTCCGGCCTGAACGGAGTGGGGGTCGACAATGCCGGCAGCCTCTACATCGCAGACCCGGCCAACACGATTAGGAAAATGACCCTAGCGGGAATGGTCTCCACGTTTGCCGGCATGACGGGCAGTCGTGGATCGGCCGATGGCGTGGGACGCGCGGCGCGTTTCAATGGATGTCTGGGACTCGTGACAGATCGCGAGGGCAACGTGTACGTCGCGGACACGGAAAATCACACTATCCGAAAAATTACTCAGGCTGGCCTCGTCACAACCCTGGCGGGCGTGGCGAGTGACCAAGTGTACGAAGCGGTGGACGGCGTGGGTAGTGCCGCGCGTTTTTTGCTCCCGGCACGTTTGGCTATCGATCAAGCGGGCTTTTTGTACGTGGCGGACGGGACATCGATTCGCCGGGTTACGAGCAATGGCGTCGTCACGACCTTGGCATTTACCCCGACGGGCGCGGGAAGTTTGGCGGTCGATCGCGTCGGAAATATTTATTTTGCGGATGGTGCTTACACGATTCGCAAATTGTCCGTCGGCGGCGCGATCACACTGGTGGCGGGCAAACCCAACTCCTACGGCTTCGCCGATGGAATCGGCAGTGCCGCACGCTTTGGACAAACGCTGTCGCTGGCGCTCAATCGAGCGGGGGAGATCTACGTCGCCGACACAGAAAACTACGTGATTCGGAAAATCACGAGCGACGGCACAGTCACGACCGTCGCCGGCCAGCCCGGCACCCGCGGCTCAACCGATGGCTTCGGGATCAACGCGCGGTTCTACAAACCAATGGGCATCGCCGTGGACGGAGCGGATAACATCTTTGTCGCCGACGGATGGGGTTTCACCCTTCGCCGGATCTCCGGTGGCGGAATCGTGACGACCATCGGCGGTGTCTCCGACATTAACGGCTATGCTGACGGAACGGGAAACATCGCGCGATTTTATGAAGGCGTAAGCATCACGGCCGCCGACGACGGGACCCTCTACCTTTCGGAGTACAGCAATCGCACGATTCGCAAAGGCACTCCACCGCTCAATCCCGGTTTCATGGCGATCACGAGTGCGCTTACGGTCAGTGCGGGTTCGACGGCGGTCTTGAATGCCACGGTCGTGCCGTTCCTGCCGACGATGACGTTTCAATGGCGCAAGGACGGTGCGGTCCTCGACGGGGCCAACACCCCGACGCTGGTTCTCTCAAGAGCGGCTGCAGTTCAGGCCGGCACCTACACCTGTGTCGCGATGACGAGCGAGGGAGGCGTCGCAGTGAGCGCGCCGGCGATGCTGACGTTTTCCAGCACGGGAGACTTTGGCCGCCTCACAAATCTCTCTGTCCTGACCAGCCTTTCGACGAGCGAAGGCCTGTTCACCGTCGGCACGGTCATCGGTGGCGCGGGCACGTCCGGCACCAAACCGCTCCTTGTGCGTGCCGCCGGGCCGACGCTCGGGGCCGCGCCGTTTAACATCCCCGGCACGCTGCCTGATCCGAAGCTTGAGATTTTCTCCGGTCCCACGTCGATCGCATCGAATAACGACTGGACCGGCACTGCTGCGCTCTCGAATGCGTTCACTTCGGTCGGCGCGTTTCCCTACGTAAGCACGGCCTCGAAAGACGCCGCCTACTTCAACTCTGCACTCGCGAGCGGCGGCTACACCGTTCAGGTCAGCGACGCTTCCGGCGCGACGGGCACAGTGATCGCCGAACTTTACGACGCGACGCCTGCGGCGAGTTTCACCGCCACGACGCCGCGACTCATCAATGTCTCCGTGCTGAAGCAAATCCCGTCCAGCGGCATTCTCACCGTCGGCTTCGTGATCGGCGGTTCCACCGCAAAGTCGGTCCTCATCCGCGCGGTGGGTCCCACGCTTGGCGCGGCTCCGTTTAATGTGGGTGGCGTGATGGCCGATCCGCAGCTCACGCTTTTCTCTGGCCAGACGGCCATCGCGACCAACGACAACTGGGGCGGTGACCCGCAGCTCACCACCGCGGGAAATGGCGTCGGCGCTTTCGCGTTGAGCGGGCCTACGAGCAAAGACGCGATGCTCCTCATCACGCTTCCGCCGGGTGCCTACACCGCGCAAGCTACCGGTGTCGCTGGCAGTGCGGGCCAGGCGCTCGTCGAAGTCTACGAAGTGCCTTGAGCCTGATCCAAGATTTCGCAGCTGGAATTGAACCGTAGAGGTTCGGAGCGCACAGAGTAAACCATTTGGAAAAAGCCCGTCCGGCCGCGGGTGATCAACCGCAAGGCTCATCATTCTGCACAAGAGGTGGAAGCGTGGCGCTAGGGATGTCCCAGGGGTCATGCGAAGCTGCGCGCATGAATCCACCGCGCCCGATCCCGTCTCGATCCCCGAACCGTCCCCGAGCCGCGACCCAGAGAGGTAGAGGTGATGTAGAGGAGATGTAGCCGTGATGTAGAGGAGATGAACGAAGGATGCCGCCGTCATCTGTAGGCCAGCTCGCTTGCGAGCACGGATCGAATCCCCCGCAGCCATCCTCGCTCCAAGCCCATCAGCCACTCCAGCCGCCTCGTCCCTCCGCTCTCAACTTCCGCCCCCGCCTCCGCCCGTAGGCGGCACTTGGCCGGACTCAGCCAGTTGAAAACTGAGAGGCGAGAGCTGGGGGCAAAACAAAACGGTGCATCGCCGCTAAGGCGGCCGGCTGGTTGAGCGTCGCCGGCATGATGAGGCCGTCGCCGTGTCACGGAAGAATCCGAAAGCTTCCCTATGCCTGCACGAGGCGGCGGCAGACGCTAATCCCCAGCGCCGCCGGGAAAATTCCTGAAAGAGAACGCGGGATCCCTGCGTTAAGCTATCTGAACCCTTCCGCCATCTTCATCGCTCTATGAACTCGCATATATTGTCCTTCCTCCGCGTGGCCGCTGTGGCTGCCGTCGCGCTTGTGGTCGCTTCCGCCGCCAAGGCGCAGAGCCTCTATCTTGTCAGCAAGAACCAGCATTTTGTGCAGAGTGGCCTGAACACCGTCGTGGCAGATGCGACCGGCCCGTTCACCTTTAACGCGAGTGCACCGACGAGCGGGTCCACGCTGACCATCCCCGGCGGAGCGAGCTTCTCACTCGTTTACTACGCCCCGGAGGACAACTACCGGGTGACTCGCTCCTTCGCCACCAAGGCCGCCCTCGATGCGGCATTTCCAGCCGGCACCTATACGTTCGCCGGCGCCGGTAGACCGACCGTGACAGTCGCAATCACCGCCGACCTCTACCCGCCCGCGCCGCAAGTGGTCGGCGGCACTTGGAATGCCGGCGGCACCCTGCTCCTCGCGCCCTCCGTGGCGACGACGATAAATTTTAACGCGTTTCCCGGCTACGCCACCGCGGGGGTGGGCGGGACGGTCTATGCCGAGGTGTCACCCTACCTCGGCCTTCCATCGCCGCAGGTGTTCAGTCGGGCGGTGGCCGGACTCGACCTGACGGTTTCTGCCCTGCCTCTCTCGTCGTTCGCGATTCCCAGCGGCAAGCTCCAGAACAACTCCGTCTTTTTCGGCGGCATCGAATACAATACCTTCACGACCCTCGATCCGACGAGCGTCCCCGGTTCTGTCGTAGCGGTGTTTTTTGGCACCGCGGTCACCTATAACGTCGTCGCCGTGTCCAGTGGCACCGGCGGCAACCCACCGGTGATCACGAAACAGCCCGCCGATCAATCAGCCGCATTCGGTAGCAGCACGACGTTCACCATCGCGGCGACCACGGGTGCCGGCGGCGGCCTGGGCCCTTTCTTCGACTGGCATTTTAACGGTAACTATATCTCCACCGACGGCAGCAATCCGAAATATTCGATGGCGTCGAACGGCAGCCTCACGGTGAAGAACCTCGCGGGCTCCGATGCCGGTAACTACGCCGTGCAGGTGAGCAACGCCGGTGGCATCGTGCCGAGCAACGTCGCGGTGTTGACCGTCACCGGTCTGCCGGCCAAGCCCGCGATCGCCACTGCGCCCCAGAGCCAGACGCTCGGCGTCGGTCAAAGCGCGACGTTGTCCGTCGCGGCCAGCGGCGGATCGACGAACACCTACCAATGGAACAAGGATGGCGCGGCCATCGTGGGAGCGACGAGCTCCACGTTGGCGCTGACCAGCGTGCAGGCTTCCGCCGCGGGCAGCTACACCGTCACGGTCAGCAATGAATCCGGAGTCGTCACCAGCAACGCCGCCATCATCGCCGTTTCCACCGGGCCCGGCCTCACGACTCAACCTCTCTCGCAGGACGTCGCGGCCACCACGCGCGTCACGCTCACGGTCGTCGCCAGCGGCTCGGGAGTGACGTATCAGTGGAAGAAAAACGGCGCAGCCATCGCGGGCGCCACGAGCGCGACCTACGTGATCGCCAGCGCGCAGACCTCCGACATGGGCTTTTATTCCTGCACCGTCACCAGCGGCAGCAGCAGCACGGAATCGGCGACCGCGACCGTCACGGTGACGGGTGGCGCCGCGGCGCGTCCCGTGAACATCTCGACGCGCGCACTGGTCACGACGGCCGAACCGTTGACCGCGGGCTTCGTGCTCTCGGCCTCGAAGACGCTGCTGATTCGCGCCAGCGGTCCCGCGCTCGTGCAGTTCGGCGTCCCCGGCACGCTCGCCGATCCGAAGCTGGAAGTTATTCCACTCGGTGGCAGCACCGCGGTCGCATCGAACAACGACTGGGGCGCCGTCACCAATCTCGCGGCGCTCAACGCCGCCGTGGCGGCCAACGGTGCGTTTCCCTTTCCCGCGGGCTCGAAAGACGCCGCGGTGTTGGTGACCTTGCCCGCCGGCGGTTACACCGCGCGCATCACCGGCGCCGATGGCGGCAGCGGCATCGCGCTGGTCGAGGTCTACGACACCGATCCGCTCTCGTCGTCCGGCCAGCTGGTCAACCTCTCCGCCCGCGCCACCGTTGGCACCGGAGCGAGCAATCTTGCGACGGGATTCGTCGTATCGGGCGTAGCCCCACGACAGGTCTTGATTCGCGCGATCGGGCCGGCGCTCACGGCGTTCGGCGTCGCGGGTGCGCTCGCGGACCCGCAGCTTACGGTCATCCCGGCGGGCGCCAGCTACAGCGTCGCCACGAACGATAATTGGGGCGGCGTCGCGGCATTGAAGGCGGCCTTCACCGCGACCGGGGCGTTCCCGCTCGATGACAGCAGCAAGGATGCCGTCGTCCTCCTGCGCCTCCCGCCCGGTGGCTACACCGCGGTCGTCGCCGGCGTCGGCAGCACGACCGGCACAGCGATCGTCGAGGTCTACGATTTGGGACCGTAGCCCCGTCGTCTGAATTTCCTGCCGCCTTTTTCCTCTCAACTCATCCGACATCCATGCATCACCTCCATCGCCTCGTCCTCTCCGGCGAAGTCCTCGTGGAACTTCTGCGTGCCTCTTTCGCTTCAATTTTCTCGCGCAGTGAAAATATCTGCGCCGTCTCCCAACATCAGCCGCTCTGAGCCGGAGACGTGCAGTTGAAACCGGCATCAGAGCCAGGCATCAGCTGAGCGCGGTGAATGCGAGGGGCGGCAAACCGGCGGCTTTCCAGCCGTCGAACGGGCCCCGCATTGAAACCCAGTTTACAAGAAGGTGAGATGCGCCCCGGCGATCCCTCTTCAGTGATTAGTGTTCATTAGCGAGGATTAGCGGTTCCTCCTCCGCGTTCCATCGCACCTCACCCCGGCGTGATCTCCTCGATCTCCACCCGCACGGGTTTGCCCGGCGCGCAGTCCGCTTTCAGGGCCACGAACTGGTCGCGATATTTGTCATAGATCGGCCAGAGCGCGCTGCGGTCGGTCTCCGGGATCGTGAGCGCGTCGATGGCGGCACGGGAGAAAAAACCAAACTTCCCCTCGTCCATGTCCGGCGGGTGATGCGGGATCGGGCGTTTGCAGCGAAAGAGAAACATCAGCCAGTGCGCGTGTCCCTCGTAGGCTTTTTCGGCGATCATCGCGAAGAGATGCAGGTCGTCGCCCGTGATCGTGAAGCCCGTTTCCTCGGCCGTCTCGCGCACGGCGCATTCGAAGGGCGACTCGCCGATGGCGGTTTCGAGTTTGCCGCCAATCGGGCTCCAACTGCCGAGATTTGGCGGCTTGGCGCGGAGGAGCAGCAAGTGTTCGCCGGCGGAGTTTTCGAGGAAAACGAGGACGGCGATCTTGTAGGCGAGGGGAGGAGTGGCGGGCGAAATCATGCGGCGGTCGGGCGCGAGGGAGGAAATAAACGTGACGCCCCGCCAAGCCACGGCACAAACATTTTCGCCGTGCGCGCCCCTTCGTTGCGAAACTCCCGCCTGCTCGCTTTCTGGTTGTTCGGCCTCTTCGTCGGCGCTTCCGGTCCTCGTGCCGTTGCCGCCGGCGAGATTGACGTGAGCGCCGTGCATTTTCGCAGCGCCCGTCCCATCGCAGGCGGAAGCGGCCCATGGCTCGAGGCCGCCGTCGCGCTCAACGCCAACCCCGCCGCCGGCCGCATGGTCAGCGGCGTGCGGGTGGAGTTGATCCTTGGTTTCGAGTTGCCCGCGTCCACCGGCTCGCCGCACCGCA
>JANYBX010000528.1 GCA_025360615.1 Opitutia bacterium | reverse complement strand
GGCCGGCACGGCGGTGTGGGTCTGCCCGATGAAGTGGCGGCGGGCGCTGTTGGCGACGGCGCGGTCGTCGGCGGAGAAGATGTTGTCGAAGGTCCAGAGCAGGCGGGGTTCATCGAGGGTGGCGAGTTTCGCGCGGACGCCGAGGGCGAGCGGGCCGTAGGGGCGGTAGGTGGTGAGGTCGATCCATAGCACCGCGTCGGCGGCGAAATCGCGGCGGAGCCGGGGGAGGAGATCGTGCGGGAGCACGGCGGTGGAGGAGAACTCGGCGACCCCGAAGCGGCGGCGACATTCGGCGCGCGTGAGCACGACGACTTCGAAGCGGTTTTGTTTTTGGAGTTCGGTGGCGAAGATCGGGTCGAAGGCGGCGGACGACTCGGGGCCGGCGACTTGGCCGCCGCAGACGGGGAGGAGGACGACGCGGCGCAGGCCGGCGGGGAGCGCGGGATCGCCGGTATAGTTGACGGGCGTGAAGAAGGGGCCGAGGCGCGCGGGGTCGTCGAAGGGCGGCGTCTGACAGCCGGCGGCAAAAGCGAGGACCGCGAAGGCGAGGGCGGCGAGAGAGGGGCGACGAAGAATCATTTGCTGGGGGTGGGGCTCAGGCTGGCGAGCGCGGCCTGCTGGCTTTTCAAATTCTGCTGGGCGGTTTCCATCGCGATGAAGGACGCTTCCAGAATGAGGCGCTGTTGCTCGAGGCGGCGCTCGATGGCGGCGATCTGGGCGTCGAGACTGGTGTTGGCCTTGTTGAGGCTGGTCTGCTGCGTGGTGTCCAGCGTGCCGACCTTGGTGGCGTAGGCACTGAGCTTGGCGGCGAAGCCGGTGGTGGCGGTCTGGAAAAATTCCGCGACGTCGGTGGATTTGTCCGCGAGGGCGGCGTCGAGCTTGGCGCTGTCCTTGATTTCGAGGTCGTTGGTGCCGCTCTTGAAATCGATCCCGAGGTTCTCAAGGCGGCTGATGGTGCCGGTGAGGCCGGAGACGGCGGCGAAGGCGTTGGCGCGGAGCTCGCGGGTCCAGGATTGGACGTCGCGGTTGCCGGAGAGCCCGGCGGCGGTGACTTTGCCTTTGCTGTCGGTGGTGATCTTCGAGGAGGTCTCGATGAAATCCTGCACGCCGTTGAAGGCGTCGAGAAAAGTCTGAATGCTAGTGCGAATCGAGGCGGTGTCGCTTTTCACTGCGATGGTCTGCGCGGTCTCGGTGTTGGCGGTGACGCTCAGGCCGGCGATGCCGTGCGAGGTGGAGTCGAGAGTGTTGCTGAGGCTGGTGAGGGTGGAGCCGCCGTTGAGGGTGAAGAGGGCGTTGTTGCCGTGGACGAGAGCGCCACCGGTGGTGAGGCCGAGCGCGCCGAGCACGCCGCCGGCGGTTTCGCTCACGGAGATGCCGACATCGCCGGTGGAATTATTAGAGAGCGTGACGCGATCGGTGGCGTTGTCGTAGCTGGCGGTGACACCGGCGGTGGACTGGTTGATGCGCGTGATGAGAGTGGAGAGCGTGTCGGTGTTGACGTTGTAGGCGATGCTGACGCCGTTGAGCGAGAACGTGCCGGCGCCGGTGCCATCGACGGCGGTGATGGCGGTGGTGAGGTTGGCGGAAGCGAGGGCGGAGCCGGTTTTCACCGCGCCGAGGCTGGAGGTGCTGGTGGTGGCCGTGAGGCCGTTGTTGGAGAGTTTGAGCGCGCGGAGGAGATTGCTGGTGTCGTTAGCCGCGCCGAGGACGACTTCGCTTGAGCCGGTGAGCGTGATCTTGTCGGTGCCGGGCGCGTAGGCGGCGGTGACGGCGCCGCCCGTCGCGGTGCTGATGGCGGTGAAAACCGCCTGCAACGTGTCAGTGAGCGCGACGGTGACCTTGGCGCCGTTGACGGTGAAAGTGCCGGCGCTGATCGCGGTGCCGATCGGGAGGTTGGCGACGGTGAGGGCGGAAACATCGGTGGTGGCGGAAAGCCGGGTGCCGATGTCGAGCGCACCCTGGCGCCTGGCGGCGGTGGCGAGTTGAGTGACGGAGAGGAGGTAGTTGCCGTTGGCGGTGCTGGCGGCGGCGCTCGTAGACCACGTGGAGTTGACGGTGGTGGAGGCGGCGGTGCGTTTGCCGAAAAGCCCGACGCCGGAGAGTGCGGAGCTGGCGGTCTGGAGCGCGGTGAGTTTCGTGCCGAGCGTGCCGAGCAAGGTGACTTTTTCGCTGTTCTTCGTTTTCTCGGTCGCGAGGCGGTCGGCGGGCGCGTGCTCCACCGCCATGATTTGGTCGACGAAGCTTTTCCAATCGAAATTGGAGGCGAGTCCGGCGACTTGGAGCGAGGTGGAGGAGGCCATGAGCGTGAACGAGGCGTGATGCCCCGAACCTATATCGGCACGCCGGGGGCGGAAGTTTAGCGGCCCGTGCGCGAAAGGATGTTCACAAAAAATTTCCCCCGATTCTCGTAAAGCTCCCCCGCCCCGCGCCGATTGCTCCACCTGTCGAGGCAATTGCCAAGACCGGCGCGACTCGGAGCCGTCCAACCCAAGTCCGACCGCGACACGGAAGTCGCACTCAGGAATCAAGGAAGATTACCATGTCAATCG
>JANYBX010000278.1 GCA_025360615.1 Opitutia bacterium | reverse complement strand
ATCGCGGTGCCGATGCTGTGGTTCCAGAGGGCTTTCCACGGGAGATTTTTTTGCTTCGTGTTCTGGAGATGCTCCAGTTCCTCGAGGACGGGCGTGGCCATGGAGAGTTCGCGAATCTGGCGCAGGCCGAGGAAGAAGACGGCTTCCTCGATGTTGTTCACGCGCGCCGAGAGGCCGAAGTAAACGGAGTTCACCATGCGCAGGAGCCGCGCGGAGAGCGACGGGTCCTTGCGGATGATCTCGGCGATCTGGGAGTTCAGGCTGCCCTCGGAATGCACGAGCTCGCTCAGGGCCTTGTTGATGCTCTGGAGCGAGGCGAGGCGGGGGCACGCCTCGATGCGGCGCTCAATCGTCTCGTCGGAGTAGGGTTCGGGTTTCCTGGTGTTGGGTTTCGAAAGTGGCGCGATGAGCATGGGAAGGATGGGCGATGGGCGGACCGGCGCCGGGCGCGCAAGCCGCTGGGGGTAACATCGGCGCGGAGCCGCAGGGCTTAAGCGCGATTCTGCTCAAGCGGCGGGTAACGTTGCCGAAATTCAGGGTAGCCCAGTGTCGCCCGCGAAACTCCAATCCCTGCTCCAAACTGCCGTGGCCCACCACCGCGCCGGCCGTCTCACCGAGGCGGAGGCCGCTTATCGGCAGGTGCGCGCCGCCGCGCCGAAAAACTTCGACGCGGTGCAACTCTCCGGTCTCGTCGCCTACCAGCAGAGCCGCCTGCCCGAGGCGATCGACCTGCTCGGCCGCGCGCTGAAAATCGACCCGCGCTCCGCCGTGTGCGAGATGCGTTACGCGCTCGCGCTCCTCGCGGCCGGGCGCACGGCGGAGGCCGAGCGCCATTTCCGTCACGCCGTGCAAGTACAGCCCGATTTTGTCGAGGGTTGGGAGAATCTCGCCTTCTGCCTTAAGACGCAGGACCGCCTCGCCGAGGCGCTCGCGTGTCATGAAAAAATCGCCGCGCTCCAGCCGGGCTACGCGATGGGCTGGTTCAATTTCGGCCTCACGCTCAGCCTCTTCGGCCGCTATCCCGAGGCGCTCGCGTGCCACGACCGCGCGCTCGCGGCCGAGCCGAATTGCGCGCTCGCGCGCTTTGGCCGCGCGCAGGCGCTCCACCAGCAACACCGCATGGCCGAGGCGGTCGCGGACTACGAAAAATTCCTCGCGCTCGAGCCCCGGCATCACGAGGCGCGCAGCTATCTGCTCTTCGCGTTGCACTCGCTCGATGGCGTTTCGCGCGAGCAACTTTTCGCCGCGCACGTCGCCTACGGCCGCGCCGTCGGCACGCCGCCGCCGCCCGCGCTACCCAACCGCGCCGACCCCACGCGCCGGCTGCGCATCGCGATTCTCTCGCCGGATTTACGGGCGCACTCGTGCGCGTTTTTTCTCGAACCGCTGCTGCGCCACCTCGACCGCGCGCACTTCGAAATATATCTCTATCACGATCATTTTCGCGAGGACGCGGTGTCCGCGCGATTGCGCGCGCTGGCGAGCGGGTGGCGAAACTTTGTCGGCCAGCCCGGCCCGGCCGTCGAGAAAATCATCCGCGCCGATGCGCCCGACGTGCTCATCGACCTCGCCGGCCACACTGGCATGACGAGCCGCCTGCCGCTCTACGCGCGCCGCCTCGCGCCCGTGCAGATCACCTATCTCGGCTATCCGAACACCACCGGCTTGCCCGCGATGGACTATCGTTTCACCGATGGCATCGCCGATCCGACCGGCGATGCGGACCGCTTCGCCACGGAAAAACTCATCCGGTTCGCGCCGACCGCGTGGGCCTACGACCCGCCCGCCGATGCGCCCGAACCCGCCGCACCGCCGAGCCTCGCGCGCGGCCACGTCACATTCGGTTGCTTCAACACGCCCGCCAAAATCACGGACGCCATGCTCGCCGTGTGGGCGCGCGTGCTCGCCGCCGTGCCGACTTCGCGCCTGCGACTGAAAGGCGCGGGCTTCAGCGACGCCGCGATGCGCGCGCGCTACACGGAGCGTTTTGCGCAACTCGGCGTGAGCGCGGATCGTGTGGATCTCCTCGACCGCACCGCCGACACGAAAAGCCACCTCGCGCATTATCACGACGTGGACCTCGCGCTCGACACGTTCCCCTACAACGGCACGACGACCACCTGCGAAGCGCTCTGGATGGGCGTGCCCGTCGTTTCGCTGGCGGGGGATCGCCATATGTCGCGCGTCGGCGCGAGCCTGCTCGCCGCCGCCGGTCACGCCGATTGGGCGGTAAACTCCACCGACGACTACGTCCGCCTCGCCGGCGAACTCGCCCGCGATCCCGCGCAACTCACCGCCCTGCGCGCCGGCTTGCGCGCCGATCTCCGGCGCGGCCCGCTGCTCGATCACGCGGCGCAAGCGGCACGCTTCGGCGCGGCGCTCCGCGCCTGCTGGGCCGCGTGGTGTGAGCGCGCCGCGCAAGCTGCCTGATCGTCTCCGCTCATGCGCCCGCCCTCCCATCCGCTCCTGCCGCAGGCGCTCGCGCACCACCAAGCCGGCCGCCTGGCCGCCGCCGCGCCACTCTACGCGCGCGTGCTCGCCGCGGCGCCGAAAAATTTCGACGCGTTGCACCTCTCCGGTTTTCTCGCGCTCCAGCAGCAGCGCAACGCCGATGGCGTGGCCCTGCTCCAGCGCGCCCGCGCGGTCAATCCGCGCCATGCCCAATGCGCACTGCGGCTGGCGCACGGGCTCAAATCGCTCGGTCGCCTCGCCGAGGCGCGCACCGCCGCGGCGCACGCGGCCGCGCTCGATCCGGCGGGCGGCGACGCGCATTTCTGCCTCGGCGAACTGACGGGAAAAATCGACGGATTCGCCGCCGCCGTGCCGCATTTTCGCCGCGTGA
>JANYBX010000478.1 GCA_025360615.1 Opitutia bacterium | reverse complement strand
GCCCTCACCCCGCGAGCGACGTCGAGGCGGGTGGGGGCACCCGCCCTCCATTGGCAGAGAAGGTGAAGCTAATAATCGAACTCACTACGGGCGAAACCATCGCGGCGGATCGCTTGCTCCTCGCGACGGGAGGAAACAAATTCTCGGCGGGGCTCACGATCGCGCAGGCGCTGGGGCACACGATCGAGCCGCCGGTGCCGTCGTTGTTCACGTTTAACATCGCGAAGGATGCGCGGCTCGAAGGACTCGCGGGGGTGTCGGTCGAGCGCGCGGAGGCCAGCGTGCGCGGGACGAAACTCCGCGCGGACGGGCCGCTGCTCGTGACGCATTGGGGACTGAGCGGGCCGGCGATTTTGAAACTCTCGGCGTGGGGCGCGCGCGAACTGGCGGCGATGGAGTATCGGTTTGCGCTTACGGTGAATTTTGCGCCGGCGCAAACGCGGGAGAGCTTGCTCGCCGAGCTGGCGGCGGCGCGGGAGAAAAATCCGAAGAAGCAGGTGACGACGTGGAGCCCGGTGGAGGGAATGCCGCAGCGTTTTTGGGAACGGCTCGTGAGCGCGGCGGGGATCGGCGCGACGACGCCGTGGACGAATGTGGGCAACGCCGCGCTCGGTGCGCTGGCGGCGCAGGTCGGCGCGGCGGAATTTGCCGTGAGCGGCAAGAGCACGAACAAGGAGGAGTTCGTGACGTGCGGCGGCGTGCGGCTGCGCGAGGTGGACTTCAAGACGATGGAGAGCCGCGTGTGTCCCGGGCTGCACTTCGCGGGCGAGGTGCTGGACATCGACGGGATCACGGGCGGTTTCAATTTTCAATCGGCGTGGACGACGGGCTGGCTCGCGGGCCGGGCGATGGCGGAGTGAGCGACTGCGAGCCGAGGCTTGCGGTGGCGCGAGAGAGCGCTCTCCAATCGCGGTGCCGTGCGACCCGTTTCCCCGCGAACATGACTTCCGCCGATAGCATCGTCATCTTTGGCGCGACGCATACCGGCATTCGTCTCGCGGAACGGTTGGTGGAGCGGAAGCACCGCGTCTGCGTGATCGATCCGGAGGCGGCGGATGCGCCGCGGCCCTGGGAGCAGGTGTGCAGCGCCTTCGCGGTGCCGGCCGACATCGGGAGCGCGCGGGTGGTGTATCTCGTGACCGACGAGGACAAGATCAACATCCGGCTCGCACTCGCGGTGCGCCGCGTAAGCGCAACGGTGAAGCTGGTTGTGACCCTCACGCAGAGCCGGCTCGGAGAAAAACTTTCGCGTCAGCTCCATCATTTTTCATTCGTGAATCCGCCGGAGCTGGCGGCCGGGCGGTTCGTCGAGGCGATTTACGCGCCGCAACCGGTGGCGACGGGAAACGCGCGGGTCGTGACGACGAAGGTGGAACCAGAGGCACATGAACGCTGGCGGCCCGATCCGCTGATTCTACGCGCGGTGGCGGTGATAGCAGCGCTGGGGCTGCTGGCGACGGTTTACTTTCACTTCGCGGAGCGGCTGCGCTGGATCGACGCGCTCTACTTCGTCGTGACGATGATGGCGACGGTGGGATTCGGTGACATCAGCCTGCGCGATTCCTCGACGCTCTCGAAGCTGGTGGGCGTGGCGGTGATGCTCGCGAGCGTGGTGAACACGGCGGTCATCTTCGCGCTCGTGACGGATTCGTTGTTGAAGAAACGCCTCGTGCTCTCGTTCGGTCACCGGCGCATCCGGCAATCGGGTCACGTGGTGGTCGCGGGCATCGGCTCGGTGGGGTTGCGCGTGGTGGAGGAGCTGCTGGCGCGCGGCGAGTCCGTCGTGGTGATCGACAGCCACGAAAACGGGCGACACCTCCCGGCGATTTTTGCGAAGCGGGTGCCGGCGATCATTGGCGATGCGCGCTCGGAGCAGACGTTGCGCAACGCGGGCGCGCTGCGGGCGAAGGCGCTGCTGAGCGTGACGAATGACGACCTGAGCAATCTCGAAATCGGCCTGAGCGCGAAGGCGCTGCGCTCGGATTTACGCGTGGTGCTGCGCATCTTCGACCAGGAACTGGCGCAGTCGCTCAGGGAACAGCTCGACGTGCATTTCGCGTTCAGCATGTCGGCGACGGCGGCGGAGGTGCTGGTGAAGTTTGCTGGAGAATCGCGGGGGCAGACGGCCGCCGGCGGCTTGACCTGAGAGCGAGGCGGGGCCAACAGCAGGGACTGCCCGCACGTCTTTTTTTCCACCCCGCAGCCCCGCGAAAGGCCCCATGCTCTTCTCCGATCAACAGCAGGAATTGTGGCAACGACTCGAAGCCCACGCGTTCGACGACCCCGCGGTGACGTTTCCCTTTTCGCTCCGGCTCGCGGAAGAAAACACGTGGTCGCTCGCCTTCACACGGCGCGCGCTAGAGGAGTATCGGCGGTTTGCGTTTCTCGCGGTCGCGGCCGGGCATCCGGTGTCGCCGTCGGATGCGGTGGATCAAGTGTGGCACCTGCATCTGCTCTACACGCGGGATTACTGGGGCGAGTTTTGCACGAACGTTCTGCGCGCGCCGCTGCATCATGGCCCGACGCGCGGAGGCGTGGAGGAACGGGATAAGTTTGCCGACTGGTATGGGCGCACGCTCGCGAGTTATCGGAAATTTTTCGGCGAGCCGCCGGCGGATTTTTGGCCCGCGACGCCGAGCCATCCGCACGCGGTGCGGCTAGATATTGCGGCGAACTGGGTCGTGAGAAAGCCGCGGTGGTGGAGCTGGGTGAATCGCGGGCGGGTTTTTTCGGCGAAGGTGGTTGCGGGTTGCCGGGCGGCTGCCGGAGCGGCTTTGCGCCGCGATGGTGGGTCGGAATCGCGGCGTAAAGCCGCTCCTACCGTTGCGGGCAAGGCAGAGGGGATGGCGACGAGTGTGATCGTGATGCTGGTTGCGGCAGTGGCTTTTGTGCCGAGTCGCGTGGAGGCGGCGGCGGTTCCGGCGAACGCGTCGTGGCCGTTTGGTCTGCGCGGACCGGAGTTTTTGGAATTTTTCTGCTGGTTCACGGTGGCGGTCTTCGCAGTGGCAGGGGCGCTGCGCTGGTATTGGCGCGGACCGGGCGCAGGGGCGGCGCGCGGGGAAACGCTCGATGGCTACGAGGCGGCGCAACTCGCGGGAGGCGAGGCGCGAGTGTTTGCGGCCGTGGTGGCGAACTTGTGCAACCGCGGTCTGATCGAATTCTCCAAGGGTGAGATGATCCGCACGGGCGAGCCGGCGCCGGCGAAATTGCTCTTGCTGGAAAGTGTCGTGCTGGCGGCGGTGCGCGTGGAGGGCTCGGCGCCGCGCGTGGTTCGGGAGGTGGCGAGGCGGGCAATGGCGGCCAACGCGGCGACTCTGGAAGCCAGCGGCCTGGTCGTAGCTGGAGGAGCATGGCCGACAGCGCGAGCGGTGCCCCTGTTGCTGGCGCTCGCGGTGCCGTTTGTCGGCGCGATCAAGATTTTCATCGGCCTGAATCTCGCGAAGCCCGTGGGTTACCTCGTCGTGCTTTCGTTGCTGACGCTGGTGCTGGCCTTCGTGGCGTTTGGGCGGCGGATGTGGCGCACGCGGCGCGGTGATGCGGTGCTGGAGGAATTGCGGGCGGAGCACGCGCGCCTCGCCACGTTGAGCGACGCGGCTCTCGGCGGCGCGGAGGGCTCGATGATGTTGCCCCTAGCGGTCGGGCTTTTTGGAGTCGGGGTGTTGAGCAGCACGGCGCTGGCCGATGTGCCGGTGCAACTAAAACCGCCGCGGAGGATAGGTGACGGGGCGGATGGCTCCGGTGGTTGCAGCAGCACGAGCAGTGACAGTGGTGGCGGAGGAGGTGGAGACGGAGGCGGAGGAGGTGGAGACGGAGGCGGGGGAGGAGGGGATGGCGGCGGAGGAGGCTGTGGTGGATGCGGGGGGGGCGGTGGAGATTGAGGGGCGAAGACCGCGTAGCGGATCTCATTAAAATGAAACTACCCCGGCTTTTTTTGCTCGTGCTTTTATCGACGCTTGCGGGCTGCACTCCAGCGAAACCGCGCGAAGTGCGCCTCACACCTCGGGAAGCGGCTCACTTGAAAGAACAATTTTCTGCGCTGGACCGGGCGCTGCGGGATAAGGCTGTTTTTATCGAGCCAAGATTGGCAGCCTCTGCGTTGGAGGAGGATCTGGCGTTGTTGAGAACTGCGTTTGGGGGCTCCAAAATTGAGCCGCTGGAGGCATGGTTTCTCTGGCACAATGGGAGTTTGAAAGGAGGTGCCCCGCTGTTGCCCCTGGGCTGGGCGGTGTCGATCAGTGAAGCCCTCCGTGAACGTCACGCGATTCGCTGGATACCGTTGATCGACGGACGTCGGAAAAAAGGAATAAAGATTTTGGACGACGGAGCGGGCGATGGATTTTATGTGGACCTCGCCCCGCGAGAGCCGCGGGTTTTTTATCACATGTTGCAGGAACGGGATTCATATACGGACTTTGGACGGATCGACGAGTTTGTGGAATTTATCGCGAAAGTGCATGCCGCTGGAATCGCCTCGGAGTCGAAACCCGGTGTCGTGGTGTTCGACGATTCACGTTACACCGGTCTGGAAAAAGCGTATCTCAGCGCGAAATCATCGCCGTAGTTGGCGAGGTTTTGGGCGTGAAGTTTCCACTCGCGCCCACAGCGTCAGTGCCTGAACCCTCAGCGGTCATGACCTCCTACTGGCAACTGCTGCTGCTCATGCTCCCGGTGTTTGGGCTGATTGCCGTCGGCGTGCTCGTGCGGCGGGTGCATTGGATCGAGGGTGAGGCGGAGACGAGTTTGATCCGGCTCGTGGTGAACGTTTGCTTCCCCTGTCTCGTGTTTGAGTCGGTCGTGGGCAACGCGGCGCTGCACGACCCCGGCAATGTGCTGCTGCCGCCGCTCGTGGGTTTCGTGGTGACAGCGTTGAGCATCCGGCTGTGTCTCGGCGCGGGCGGCGCGCTCGGGCTGACGGTGGGGCACGGCAAGCGGACGTTTGCGCTGGCGACGGGCGTGTGCAATTACGGCTACCTGCCGCTGCCGATCATGGCGGCGATTTGGGGGCGTGAGTCGCAGGGAGTTTTGCTCGTGCACAACGTGGGCGTCGAGGCGGCGGTGTGGACGGTGGGCGTCCTGGTGTTGAGCGGATTGTCGTGGCGCGAGGGATGGAAAAAACTGGTGAACCCGGTGGTCGGCACGTTGGTGGTGGCGGTGGTGGTGAACCTTGCGGGCTGGGCGAGCCATGTGCCGCGGGTGGCGATGGAGGTGATTCATCCGCTCGCAGCGTGCGCGATTCCGCTCGGGTTGATGACGGTCGGCGTGAGTCTGGCGAACTACCTCGGCGAACCGCGGGCGTTGTTTAATCCGAAGGTTTCGCTCGGGGCGTGCGTGCTGAGGCTGGGGATTTTGCCGGTGCTGATTTTGTGTGTGGCGCGCTGGCTGCCGTGTTCCGTGGAACTCAAACGCGTGCTCGTGGTGCAGGCGGCGATGCCGGCGGCGGTGTTTCCCATCGTGCTCGCGCGCCACTATGGCGGCCAGCCGTTGACGGCGGTGCAGGTCGTGCTCGGGACGACGGCGCTGGGGATTTTTTTAAGCCCGCTGTGGATCGGAGTCGGGCGCGCGTGGCTGGGATTGTAATGGTGGGATCGGAATTTTTTGGCCGCGAAAAAGCGCAGGATTTTCCGGGGCTTCGGTTGCGTCACCATTGCGCCTATAGGCGCGCGGGAGAGTTGAGTGGAGGCTTTGAATTCTCTGCGCCTTTTTGCGGCCAAAAAATTCCGGCTCCTGGTTCAGTGCGTCGCAGGCAGAAAATAAAAGAGGATGCCTAGGATGAGGTAGAGCGCGAGGAGTTGCACGCCTTCGAGCCAGTTGCTCTCACCGTCGCCGGCGATCTGATCGGTCACGAAGGCGGCCATCACGACGGCGGCGATCTCCGGGAGGGAAAACTCCAGGTTCATCCGGTGCGGGAAAGCATAGCTCGCAAACACCAGCACGGGCGCGACGAAGAGCGCGATCTGAAGGCTGGAGCCGACGGCGATGCCGAGGGAGAGATCCATTTTGTTTTTCAACGCCATCGTGACGGCGGTGGAGTGCTCGGCGGCGTTGCCGACGATGGCGACGATGATAACACCGACGAAGACCTCGGTGACGCCGAGCGAATGTTGCGCGGCCTCGACGGCGCCGACGAGCAATTCGGAGACCCACGCGACCATGACCGTGGCGCCGAGGAGCACGCCGACGGCTTTGCGGACGGACCAGATGGCGGCGTGTTCGTCGTCATCTTCGGTGGACTCGGTAGCGGCAGCCGCAGTGATGTCGGCTTCGCCGCCGACGAAGAGCTGCTTGTGCGTGACGAGCGAGAACACGAGCATCGCGCCGTAGGTGGCGATGAGGACGATAGCGATGGCGAGGGAGAGATTCTGCTCGGCGGCGGGCGTCCAGCCGCCCGGGTGTTGCGCGGCGGAGTGGTGAAACACCGTCGGGATCACGAGCGCGATGGCGGCGAGAATGAGCGCGGTGCAGGAGGAGCGGGCGGCGGTTTTGTTGAAACGCTGGTGTTTGTATTTCACGCCGCCGGCGAAGATCGACACGCCGAGCACGAGCAGAAGATTGCCGATGATCGAGCCGGTGATGGAGGCTTTCACGACCTCGATGTGGCCGGCGCGGAGGGCCATGAGGGCGATGATGAGTTCGGCGGCGTTGCCGAAGGAGGCGTTGAGGAGCCCGCCGATGCCCTCGCCCATGCGGTGCGCGAGCTGCTCGGTGGCGTGGCCCATCCAGCCGGCGATGGGGATGATCGCGAGCGCGGAGACGATGAAGAGGGCAGTCTGGTTTTGCCACGCGGGCACATAGCGGAGGGCAAACGCGACCGGGATGAAAACGAGCAACCAGTCGAGCGATGGCTTGAGCCAGGATGGTTTTTGCGCGGTGGCGGACATGCGCGGGAGAAAACGCGCGGCGGCGGAGCGAGTCGAGCGGAAGCGGCGCGAGTTTCTGGCTCAAGCACCGCTATAAAGTGCGGCAAGATGATGCCAGGTCTCCGGCGGCGTGGTGGCGCTGGCGGCGGGCGGACGCAGGCGGTCGCGCGTGAAGTAGCGCAGGCGGAGGGTGGCGGCGCGGCGGTTGGGGAACGCGGGGATTTTCGAGGCGAGCTCGGCGCGCAACGCGGAGGGCGAGCGGACAGCGCCCCATTTGCATTCGCCGAGTTCGATGCAGCCGTCGTCGCGCAACGCCACGACGTCGATCTGCGCATCCTTGGCCCAATATTCGCCGATGGTGGAGGAGGCGGAGATTTTTTCCTCCGCGTGCAGCAATGGGATTGCCTCGCGACACAGCCGCTCAAACGCCTCGCCACAAAACGCGTCCCAGCCGGGGCGCACGAGTTCGCGGACGGAGCGTTCCGGGCCGAGCACGGGGATGCGGCTGAGGTTCGGATAAACAAAGCGAAACCAAAAACGCAGGAGCGGATCGGCGACGGCGTAGCGGGTCTCGCGGGCGGTGTTGGCCGCGCCGTGCAACGGATGACGCCGGCGCACGTAGCCAAGCTCCATCAAGGTGCTGAGGTAATAGTGGAGCGCGCGGTCGCCGATGCCCGCGGCCTTGGCGATGCCGCTGTTGGTCGTCTGGCCGTCGGCCGCCATGGCGTTGAGGATGGCGTGGTAGTTGGCCACTTCGCGGAGTTCCTCGCGCAGGAGAAACTCGGGCTCGCGGGCGAGCGGGCCGTTTTCGCGGAAGAAATTCGCGGCGAGATTTTGCTCGATCGAGCGGTCGCGCGCGAAGCATTCGAGATAGGCGGGCAGTCCGCCGCAGACGAAATAGGCCTGCGCGTGGTCGGCCGCGGACCAGCCGGGATGAAACGCGGCGGCTTCGCGAAAACCAAAAGGGCGGAGCAACATCTGCGCGGTGCGTCGCCCGAAGAGCGGGCTTTTTTTGCCGAGCACCTCGCGCTCCATGAAGCCGAGATACGAGCCGCAGAGGATGAGCATGATCTTCCCGGATTTCTGCCAGCGGCGGTCCCAGGCTTCCTGCAGCACGCTCGGCAACTCGGGGCTGCTCTCGGTCGTCCATTGGAATTCGTCGAGCGCGAGGAGGAGTTTGCCCGGGCCTTTCCAGCGTTCCTCGACGAGGCGGAAGACCTCCGACCATGATTCCGGCGTGACTTGGGCGAGGAGCGGCTCGTGCAGCGCGGCGGCGGCGAGCTGAAGGAACTCGCGGCGCTGCAAGGGCGCCGGGCCCTGCTTGCCGACGTGGTAGATGGCCGGCTTGTTTTCGGCGAACTCGACAATGAGGCGGCTCTTGCCGGTGCGGCGCCGGCCGTAGACGGGGATGAAAGCGGAGGTGGTGGCCTTCCAAGCTTCCTCCAAGACGGCCATTTCAGAGCTGCGACCAACGAAGGACATGCGGCCAAGGTGGCGGGGGGGGGTGGCTTAGTCAAGTGGCGACTTGTCAAGTCGTGACTTGACAAGTTATGTTAGGGGAAAATGCGGAGAGGCGGGAGGTTCGGGGGAGGAGCCTGCTTGCAGGCGAT
>JANYBX010000470.1 GCA_025360615.1 Opitutia bacterium | reverse complement strand
GCAAGATCCTCAGGGCCTATCTTCGCAACGTGGACACGAAGGATGCGCGGCTGAAGGTGAAGTTTTCCTACCCGATGGTTCGCCCGAGCCTGCGAAGCGATCTTTCCGGCTGGCAGTATTACGAAGTGGCGTTTGAGGGCGTGATGACGCGCGACGGCCGCTACCGGCGTTTCATCCATTTCGATTTCGTCTATTCCTCTGCCTGCCCGTGCAGCGCCGAACTCGCCGAGCACGCGCGCGACACCCGCGCCGCTTACAGCGTGCCGCACTCGCAGCGGAGCAAGGCGCGCGTCACCCTCGAGGAAGCCGAGGGGAAAAAAATCTGGATCGAGGATGTCCACGCGCTCTGCCTCGCGGCGCTCCAGACGGAGACGCAGGTGATGGTGAAGCGCGAGGACGAGCAGGCGTTCGCCGAGCTGAACGGCTCCTCCCTCAAGTTTGTCGAGGATGCGGCGCGGTTGCTCTACCTGGAATTTGACGGGGAAAAACGCATCGTGGATTTCCGCATCGCGTGCTCGCATCTCGAATCGCTGCACTCGCACGACGCCGTGAGTGTGATCTGCAAGGGGGTGAAGGGTGGCTTCACGGCGGACTTCATGGATTTCGGCGCGCTGCTGTGCTGAGCGAAAAATCGTGCTCGTGCTCGTAATCGCACTCGTGCTCGATCGGGCGAAATCACGAGCATGATCACGAGCACGAAAAAGCCGCCCACGGTCCTCATCACCGGGGCGTCGCAGGGCATCGGCGCAGCGATCGCTAAAATCTTCGCGAAGGAAATTCCCGGCGTGCGGCTGGCGCTCGTCGCGCGGAATATCGGGAAACTTTCCGCGGTGGCGCGGGCCTGTGCGAAGCTCCTCGCGGGCAGGGGTGCGGCGGTGGAGGTGTTCGCGTGCGATGTCGCGGACGAGGCGTCGGTCACAGCGCTGGCCGCGGCGGTGGAGAAGCGTTTTGGCGTCGTGGATGTGCTGATCAACAACGCGGGAAAATTTGAGGGCGCTCCGTTTGGCGAGATGAGCGTGGCGCAGTTCGACGGACTCGTGGCGGCGAATTTGCGGAGTGTGTTTTTGATGTCGCGGGCATTTGTGCCGGCGATGGCGAAGCGCGGTCGCGGCGATGTTTTCAACATGAGTTCCATCGCCGGCCTGGATGCCTACCCGGGTGGGGCGGGTTACTGCGCGGCGAAGTTTGGCGTCACCGGTTTGAGCAAGGTGATGCGCGCGGAATTGAAGGCGAAGGGTGTGCGGGTGTGCTGCGTTTATCCCGGCGCGACTTGGTCGCCATCGTGGGAGGGCAGCGGCGTGGCGGCGGAGCGCATCATGCCGGCGACAGACATCGCGCGGGCGTTTCTCGATGTCTATCGGCTTGGGCGCAACACGGTCGTCGAGGAAATCGTGCTCCGGCCGCAGTTGGGCGACTTGTAAGGCGCCGGACGCCTCTTTCCCCGCGGCTGCACGCTCCCCGCGCTGCGGCCTAAAACGCCATGAAGCAGACCGCCATGATCACGGTGGGAATCAAGGCGGCGGCGAAGAGGCTGAGCGGTGCAACGCCGTCCGGAAAATAGCGCGAGAGAATCGCCTGGCCGGCGGGATTGGGTGCGTTGGCAATCACGGTCAATCCGCCGCCGGCAACCGCACCGGCGACGACGGCGTATTTTAACGGGTCGGTGAAACCGGGAACGAGGGACGCCAGGAAAGTGATCGCGGCATTGTCGTTGAAAGCGGTGAGAACAGTTGCGCTCAGGAAGAGTGGCAGTTCCCCCAGGCGCCGGAGAATCGGTTCAATCCACCACGCCTGCAATCCGCCATGGATCACGAGCCCGGCGAGAAAAAATCCGACGAGGATCGGTGACTTCAAATCGACCGGGCTCTGGTGGTGGGCGGTGGCTTGAGCGAAGGCCAGGAAGAATAGAAATGCCCCGATAAACATGACGGGATGGTGCGCCTGCCAGACGGTGAAAGCCAAAAATCCCAAGTGCACGAAGGTGATCCAAGCCGGTGGGGCAGCACGAGGTGCGAGGGCCTCGGGGGTGGCGGTGCGTTCGGCGAGCGCTGCCAGTTCGCGCCGGAAAATCGCGTAATAAAGCAGCGTCGATGCGGCGATGCCGAGGACGGCGCGCCAGCCGAAAAAGGTGAGCATGTGGAGCAGATCCCAACTCCACGCGTGCGCGACCATGATGACAGGCGGGGCGGCGAAATGCGTGAGCGTGCCGCCGACGGAGATGTTGACGAAGAGCAATCCGAGCGTGGCGTAGGCGAGTCGTGGGCTCGGCTTGAGCGCGTAGAATTGTCGTGACAGCAACAGGGCGGCGATCGTCATCGCGGCGGGCTCGGTGATGAGCGAACCGAGCAACGGGGCGACGATCAGAATGGTGAGCCACCACGCGCCGGGCGAACCGCGCCCGAGTCGCGCCACTGCGCTCAGCCAGCGTTCGGCGAGTGTGAGCACCGGATGAGTCGCCGCCAGCGTCATGACGATCACCACAAACAAGGGCTCAGTGTAACTCACATGCTCGCTGATGTAACCGATCACGGCGTTCCACCCTTTGAACCCTGTGATCGCGCCCGCGAGCACAACGACCCAGAGGCCGAACACGGCCTCGATCTCGCCGAAGAAATGCAGCACTTGGCCCGCGAAACTGACCTCATCAGGGCTGCCGTCCGCGTTGGGATCGGCGGGCAAGGCGTTTTGCCGATCGCTGATCTTGGCGGCATGGCGTTGCTCCACCCGATGCGCCCAGCGCCGGATTTTGGCGGTGAGAAACGTGTGCAGGATCGCACAGGCAAAAATGCCGAGCGCCACCACGTTGAAAGGCTCGACCGCGGCGCGGTGGGCGAGCACCTCCCACAAGCCGGCGCCGGCCGGATCGCGATAGCGATCAAGCGGGGTGGGCAGTGAAGCAATGGTCGAGGTCTCTTCGGCGGCCTTCAGTTGAAAAGCGGCGAAAAGCGCGCCGAAGCCGGCCAGAACAAAACGCGGCACCCGCTGCGCACGGAGACAAAAGGAGGTCGGAGCGGCGGAAAATGGCCGGGGAATGATTTCAGCAGATCGCATGGAGCGCTGGGTCGGACAGCGCTGCAAAGAGGGGAGATTTTTCAGCGTCCCGCAATCTCCCTCGGCGAAAAGAACCGGCGGCCGTTCACACGGGGTGAGGAAACCGGAACGGCTGCGCGTTCAAGGCGCGATGGGTGTGGCTCGGTCGAGCGTCACGTCGCCCGTCATGACCGGATGAAAGGGACAGAGGTAGGAGCCGCTTTCGTTGAACACCTTGGTCCAGGAATCGTGCGCTTGAAGCAGCTGCGACTCCCACGCGTTCTTGGCATCGGTCGATTTGACCGCGTGCGGCACGATATCGTCATTGGTCCACGTGACCGAATCGCCCGGGGAAATTTGCAGATGCTGGGGCGTAAAGGTCATACCCTGAATTTTCACCATGTGCACTCGGCCCGGTTTTTTTTCGGCATTGGGTGATCGGTGGGAAAAAAAGAAGAGCGTGGCCGCCAAGGCGGC
>JANYBX010000455.1 GCA_025360615.1 Opitutia bacterium | reverse complement strand
CTCTATGATTATCAAACCGAAGGTTCGTGGTTTCGTCTGCGTCACCGCCCACCCCCAAGGCTGTGAAGCCCACGTGCAGAGTTGGATCGCCCACGTGCAGGCCCGCGGCCCCATCCAAGGCGGCCCGAAACGCGTCCTCGTCATCGGTGCCTCGACCGGCTTCGGCCTCGCCTCCCGCATCACCGCCGCCTTCGGTTCCAGCGCCGCGACCCTCGGCATTTTTTTCGAACGTCCCTCCGAGGAAGGCCGCCCCGCCACCCCCGGCTGGTATAACACCATCGCCTTCACCGCCGCCGCCCGCGCCGCCGGCCTCTACGCCAAAAACTTCAACGGCGACGCCTTCTCCGACGACATCAAAAAACAGGCCCTCGACGACATCCGCGCCGACCTCGGCCAAGTCGACCTCGTCATCTATTCCCTCGCCTCGCCCCGCCGCACGCATCCGAAAACCGGTGCCGTTCACAAATCCGTCCTCAAGCCCGTCGGCCAATCCTACACCAACAAAACCGTCGATACCGATAAAGGCCTCGTCACCACCATCACGATCGAGCCCGCCAGCGACGCCGAAATCGCCGACACCACCACCGTCATGGGCGGCGAAGATTGGGAGATGTGGATGCAGGCCCTCTCCGACGCCAAGCTCCTCGCCCCCGGCGCGCAATCCGTCGCCTACTCCTACATCGGGCCGGAAGTCACCTGGGCCATCTACAAAAACGGCACCATCGGCCTCGCCAAAAACGACCTCGAGCGCGCCGCCAAAAACATCGACTCGCTCCTCAAGCTCCACGGCGGCGGCCGCGCGTTTATCTCCGTCAACAAGGCGCTCGTCACGCAGGCCAGTTCCGCGATCCCCGTCGTGCCGCTCTACATTTCGATCCTCTACAAAATCATGAAGGCGAAAGGCACGCACGAGGGCTGCATCGAGCAAATCCAACGCCTCTTCGCCACCCAGATATATGGCGGCCAGCCCCCGAAATTCGACGAGGCCGGCCGCGTGCGCGTCGACGACTGGGAAATGCGCCCCGAAGTGCAAGCCGCCGTGAAGGAAATCTGGCCGCAAACCACCACGGAAAACCTCGCCGCCCTCACCGACATCGCCGGCTACCGCAGCGAGTTCATGAAACTCTTCGGCTTCGGCCTCCCCGGCATCGACTACGAAGCCGAAATCGAGCCGCATCTGCCGATGCTCTGAAGTGATAAGAGCCAAGTAACAAGGATCAGGAACAGTCTGCCCGTTTTCTTGGCCCTTGATCCTTGTTACTTGAACCTTCCGTTGTCGTGCGCGCCGTCGTCCAACGCGTCTCCTCCGCTAGCGTCAGTATTGACCACTCCATCGTCGGCCAAATCGGCCCCGGCCTCCTCGTTCTCCTCGGCATCGCACCCGCCGACACCGACGCCGACGCGCAGTGGCTCGCCGAAAAAATCTGCGCGCTCCGCATCTTCCCCGACGCCGATGGCAAAATGAACCGCTCCGTCCGCGACCTCGCCCCTGCCGAGCCTGTAGGAGCGGCTTTACGCCGCGATTCCGATTCCGATTCCGTCTCTCGACTCTCAGCTCTCAAGTCTCAGCTTCCGCCCCTTCTCGTCGTAAGCCAATTCACGCTCTTCGCTAGCACGCGCAAAGGCACTCGTCCTTCATTCAACGACGCCGCGAAACCCGACCACGCGATTCCGCTCTACGAGTCCTTCGTGCGCCACGCCACCACCGCCGTCGGTCGCCCCGTCGCGACCGGCCGTTTCGGCGCGACGATGAGCGTCGCCCTCGTCAACGACGGCCCAGTCACCCTCATCCTCGATTCACACGCCCGAGAATAATTTTCCCACGTCGCAGAAACGCTCGTTTCCTCCTCCGTCTCTCAGCCCTCAACTCTCATCTCTCAACTTCTTCGCCCTCACTCCTTCCTCCCGTCCTGCACGATCTGATCGAGACGGAAAGCTTCGATGTCCGTTTTGATCTGAATCCAAATCGGCATGTGGTCGGAGATCTGGAAACTGAACTGTTGCCGCGTGTAGTTTGAGTCCGGGAACAGCTCCTTGATGTGGGCATCGTCGATGAAAAAATCCACGACGCCACCCGCCTTGGTGAAATTTTCCGGCAGCGTCGGCAGGTGCAGAATCTGGTCAAAGCGCGCGTCCTTCCCGAGATTCGAACCGCCCAACACCATGTCGCCGGCCTTCAGTTGCAGCAGCGACTTCGGCACCTTCAGTCCGCGACTCGTCAATGCGCTGAAAAGCTCGTCGCCGATTTTCGGCACGTTGAAATCGCCCATCACGATCAAGTCGTGATCCTCGGTAAACTTGCTCTTGATCCGCGTGTCGACCCAGTCGGCGAGCATCTGCAGTTCCGCCCTTCGGCCCTCGATGCTGTCGCCCCAGCGCGTGTGTGTGGCGAGCGCCACGAAGTCGAAATTTCCCGCGCGAAACGAGCACAGGTAGGGCGCGCGCCAAAACGATTTCGGCGGCAGAAACTCCGTGCCGTCCTTCGTGCGCGGCGCGTCCACCTCCGCCGCGAGTCCGTTGAAACTCACCGCGCGACGGTCGTAGAGATAGCCGACGCGTTCGCCGTTACCGCCGTCGTCTTCGATCCAATCCGAATAGACGATGTCCCACGACGGCCCGAGATAGCGCAACACGCAGCCAAGATCGGTGAGATCGCTGCGGAGTTCGACGAGCGCCACGAGATCGAACTGCCCGAGGATTTCCGCGATGTAGTGCAGTGCAGCATCGGTGCGTTTCTTTTTCCCAAACTCCCGGATATTCCAAACGGCCACGTTGATCGATTCGTCAAGTTTCGAGGACGGGATGTTAGCCGAGGCGATGCGCTTTTTCAAAGCGAGCAGGCCCTTCGCTATTTGAGGGGAAACCTTTCCGTGGTGCATGGTGAGTTCCGCAGTGCGGTGAGCTGGAAGACAAACGCGGCGGAATGCCGCGTCCGATTTCCCTAGCAGTTTCGCCCCCGTTGCAGAAGCCCGTAGATCGACCGCTCACCCGACCCCGCGAAAGCTGAACCGCGTCGCCCCCAACGCGCTTCTCAAAATATTTTTCGCGCGAGTAGCGGGTTCGTCCCCGTCGCTTGTCATCCCGTGCGATGGAGCAACCAATCCACGCCCGATTTGTCTATGTTCTCGCGCACCCTCCTGCGCCTTCTCTCCTCCCGGCGGCAACCCCCATCGCCGCTCCGCGTGTTCCCCACCGGCCGCTCCCCGCGCCGGCACCTCTCTAATTTTCCCCGTCAACTCACGCCCTCTTCTCCCTATGAAAACCGCCGCTCGTCTCCTCTGCTTCCTCAGCCTCGCGCTCGCGTTCATCGCATCTGCTCAGGCTCAAACGACCTGGACCCAACGCAACCTCGCCACCGGCACCGGTGAATATCTGTGGAGCGTCACCGATGGCAACGCCGGCATCGTCGCCGTCGGCACCGGTGGGAAAATCGTCCACTCCATCGACGGCAAAACGTGGACCACCCGTACCTCCGGCACCACGGGCTGGCTCGTCGCCGTCACCTATGGCAACGGCCGTTACCTCGCGGTTGGCGAAGGCGGCACCATCCTCTCCTCGACCGATGCGATCACCTGGACCGCTGTGTCCACCACCGGCACCACCGCGCGCCTCAACAACATCCTCTACGCGCAGGGCAAATTCGTCGCTGTCGGCGAAGGCGGCGCGATCGTCGTCTCCACGAACGGCACCACCTGGGCCGCCGCCACCTCCGGAATTTCCGGCTGGCTCCACGGCCTCGCCTATGGCGGCGGACGCTGGATCGCCACCGGACAATCCGGCGCCATCACCACCTCGAGCGACGGCACGACGTGGACCAAGCGTTCCGGCAACACCACCCTCGATCTCGAAGCCGTGGTCTACACCGAATCCACCAGCTACTCCTACTCGAATTATACCTACAGCTACGCGTATTACCTCGCGGTCGGCGCCAATGGCACCGCGCAAGTCATCTATTTCACCGACTACGTTTATCCGTCCAATCCCAGCGCCAACTCCACGAATATCTCGAGCTACAGCACCAGTTACTACGACCCCGCCACCCGCACCTACCTGACCGGCACCGGCACCACCGCCCGCTTGCGCAGCCTCTCCTACGCCAACCGCGTCCTCATCGCCACCGGCGAAAACGGCACCATCCGTACATCCAAGAGCACCTCCGGCCCGTGGACCACCGTGACGATTAACACGGCCAAAAATCTCGTCGGCGCCAATGCCGTGCGCGACACCCTCATGCTCGTCGGCGAGTCGGAAGCGATCTTCCAATCCGAGGCGATCTTCACGAGCCGTCTCGGCAACATTTCCACCCGCGGCGTGGCCGGCACCGGCGGCGGTATCATGATCGCCGGCACCGTCGTCGAGGGCACGAAGCCAAAACAATTCCTCATCCGCGGCTCAGGCCCCGCCCTCACCGCCTTCGGCGTCACCGGTGCGCTCGCCGATCCCGTGCTCAGCGTCTACAACGGCTCGGGCAATCTCGTCGCAACCAACACCGCTTGGGGCACCAATCTCAACCCTTCCGCGATCGTGGCCGCCGCTTCCGCCGCCGGCGCGTTTCCCTTCGCGACCAACAGCAAAGATTCCGCACTCCTCCTCACGCTCAGCCCCGGCAGCTACACCTTCCAACTCTCCAGCGCCGCCGGCGCGAGCGGCGTCACCCTCGTCGAAGCCTCCGACCTCGACACCATCGACTCCACCTCCGCGCGCGCCATCAACATCTCGACGCGCGGCCAAGTCGGCACGGGTGAAAACATCCTCATCGCCGGCCTCGTCGTGCAAGGCCAGGCCTCGCGCACACTGCTCATCCGCGGCATCGGCCCCACCCTCGGCCAGTTCGGCGTCGCCGGCACGCTCGGCGATCCGATTCTCAAAGTGCTCGCGAGCGATGGCACCGTCCTCGCGACCAATGACAACTGGTCCGACTCCACCACGATTAGCGGCCGCACCATCTCCTCCGACGACATCGTCGCCGCCAACGCTCTGACCGGTGCCTTCGCGCTCGCCGCCAACAGCAAAGATTCCGCGCTGCTGATCACGCTCGTTCCCGGCAGCTACACGATTCAGCTCTCCGGCGTGAGCAACTCCACCGGCGTCGCCCTCGTCGAAGCCTACGACGTCCCGCAGAACTAAAAAGGTGGAGCGCGTGCCCCCCGCGCTTTCCGCGCCGCCCCAGAAAGCGTGTTAGGTCAACCCGCTCCACCCTCCGTCGTAGGGCGCGAGTTCGCTCGCGCTCCAAATATCCCTTGGTTCCGCTTCACCGATCCGGCGTCCTCGCAGGCAGTCCGCTTGCGGACGCTCCGGCACCCTCGAAATAAATTTATCGCCCGAGTAGCGGGTTCATCGCCGCCGCTTGTCATCCCGCGCAACGGTGGAACACTCCGCCCTCACCCGGCCACCTCAACCTCCCCGATGACACGCTCCGCTCGCTTCCTCGCCCTCCTTGCCTTCACGTTCGCTCTTCTCGCCTCCGCCCAAGCCCAGACGACCTGGACCCAGCGCAACCAAGCGACCGGCACCGGTGAAACATTGTGGAGCGTCGCCGAGGGCAATGCCGGCATCGTCGCCGTCGGCACGGGTGGCAAAATCGTTTACTCCCTCGACGGCAAAACCTGGACGCCCCGCGCCTCCGGCTTCACCGGCTGGCTCGTCGCCGTCACCTACGGCAACAGCCGCTACCTCGCCGTCGGCGAAGGCGGCACCGTCCTCTCCTCCACCGACACGATCACTTGGACCTCCGTCCCCGCCACCGGCACCACCGCGCGCCTCAACAACATCCTCTACGCACAAGGCAAATTCGTCGCCGTCGGCGAAGGCGGCGCGATCATCGTCTCGACCGACGGCACCACGTGGAGCATCGCCACCTCCGGCGTGACCGGCTGGCTGCGCGGGCTCGCCTACTCCTCGGGCTACTGGGTCGCCACCGGACAATCCGGTGCCATCACCACCTCGACCAACGGCACGACTTGGACAAAGCGCAACGGCAACGGCAACATTCTCGATCTCGAAGCAGTGGTTAGCACCCAATCCTTCAACTTCACAAGCTCGGCAGGCACCACCCGCTATACAAATTTTTTGACGGTCGGAGCCAACGGCATTTCGCAAACCATCGCTTTCTACGACAACAGCAGCCCCACCGCTTCTCCCTCCAACTTTCTCACAATCGGCACCCCCACCTACTACGACCCCGCCACTCGTGCCTACCTCACCGGGACCGGCACGACAGCCCGTCTTCGCAGCCTGACCAACGTCAACAACGTTTATGTCGCAACCGGAGAAAACGGCACCGTCCGCACTTCTAAAAGTCCCAACGGCCCGTGGTCTGCAGCGACCATCGCCACCGCCAAAAATCTCGTCGGCTCCGGCGTCGTCCAAGGTGCGCTCATGCTCGTCGGCGAAAGCGAAACCATCTTCCAATCCGAACCCATCTTCCTCAGCCGCCTCGGCAATATTTCCACCCGCGGCCCCGCCCAGACCGGTGACAAAATCATGATCGCCGGCACCATCATCCAAGGCCCGCGGCCCAAGCAGATCCTCGTCCGCGGTATCGGCCCCGCCCTCACCGCCTTCGGCGTCACCGGCGCCGTCGCCGACCCCGTGCTCTCCGTTTTCAACGGCGCCGGGAATCTCGTCGCCACCAACACCGCGTGGGGCACCAACGCCAACGCCGCCGCCATTGTCGCCGCGTCCGCCTCCGCCGGCGCTTTCCCGCTCACGACGAACAGCAAGGACTCCGCCCTCCTCCTCACCCTCAGCCCCGGCAGCTACACCTTCCAGCTCAAGAGCGCCTCCGACGCGCCCGGCAACGTCCTCATCGAAGCCTACGACCTCGACCCGATCGACGCCACCACGCCCCGCGCCATTAACATCTCCACCCGCGGCCAAGTCGGCACCGGCGACAGCATCATGATCGCCGGCCTCGTCGTCCAAGGCCAAGCCTCCCGCACCCTTCTGGTTCGCGCCGTCGGTCCGACTCTCGCCGGCTTCGGCGTCAGCGACACCCTCGCCGATCCCATCATCAAAGTCGTCGCCAACGACGGCACCGTACTCGCGACGAACGACAACTGGAGCGACGACACCACGCTCAACGGCCGCGCCGTCACCGCCGATGAAATTCGCGCCGCGACCGGCGCTTGCGGCGCCTTCGCTCTCGCGGACAACAGCAAAGACGCCGCCCTCCTCATCACCCTCGTCCCCGGCAATTACACCGTCCAAGTCTCCGGCAAAAACAACGGCACCGGCGTCGCCATCGTCGAAGCCTACGACGTCCCGCAGAACTAAAAGGTGGAGCGCGTTGCCCTCAACGCGCTCTCCGCGAGCTCTCCCCCAGCAGCGTGTTGGGTCAACCCGCTTCACCCTCCGTCGTGCGGCGCGAGCTCGCTCACGCTCCGAAGGGCCCCGAGCCCAGCATTGAGTCCGCCCGAAAACCCCGCCTTTATCCCCTCGTGCCGAGGCCGGATAAATTATTTTTCGCGGGAGTAGCGGGTTTCGCCGCGTCGATTGTCATCACGCATAAGAGTGAAATCATCTTCCGCCCTTCCCCTCCCTTGTTTCGCCAGCTCGGCACCGCCCGAGCCCCGCGTCGCCATGTCTGAGCCTATTCAGACCGAGCCACCGCCCGCCGGCCCCCCCGGCCGCGACTTCGCCACGCTCTACCGCGCCACGATCTCCCCGTTGCGCCGCTATCTCACCCGCCTCCTCGGCAACACCACCGAGGCTCAGGACGTCGCCCACGACGCCTATCTCCGCGTTTACCCCTCCGAAAACAAAACCCCCGCCGAACACCCCGAAGCCCTTCTCTACACCACCGCCCGCCGCCTCGCCATTAACAAGCTCAAGCGCCGCAGCATCTCCCCCTTCGCACGCGGTTACCAAGACCTGGACCGCGCCCCCTCCTCCGCCCCCGGCGTGGAGCAACAAGTCATGGCCCGCCAGGAACTCGCCCTCCTCGAAACCGCCATCGCCGAACTCCCCGAAGGCTGCCGCGCCGTCCTCCTTCTCCGCAAAATCGAACTTCTCTCCCATCGCGAAATCGCCGACCGCCTCGGCATCGCCATCAGCACCGTCGAGAAACAACACGCCCGCGCCCTCCGCCTCCTCCGCGCCGCGCTCCCCGCCGAGCGCTCCGATCTCACCTTCCCCTCCTCACCCGCCAGCGATTCGGAGGCCCACTCATGAAAACGTCCTCTTCCCTCTCCCCCTCCGCCGAAGACCAGGCCGCCCTCTGGGCCGCCCGCCTCGACGGCTCCACCCTCGACGCCGCCGACCGCATCGCCCTCGACGCGTGGCTCGCCGAAAATCCCGCGCACCGCACGCTGCTCTCCGGCTATTGCCAGTTCTCCGCCGACCTAGAGTTGCAAATCCCCGCCCTCGTCGCCGCCGGTTCCGTCGCCCTGCCCGCAGCGAAAAAAGCGCCGCGTTCCAACCTCGTGTGGTTCCCTCGTCTCGCCCTCGCCGCCGCCGCCGCCCTCGTCGTGGTCGGCGTCTGGTTCGCGCACTCGGCCAACCGTTTTGAGACCGTCGCCTCCTCCGTGGGGCAGCGTCAGACCATCACGCTCGCCGACGGCACCCGCGTCGAACTCGACGCCCGCACCAGCCTGCAAGTCGGCATGAGTCGCAGCGAACGCCGCGTGCGTCTCTCCGAAGGCGAGGCGTTCTTCACCGTCAGCAAAGACCCCGCCCGGCCGTTCACCGTGGAAACTCCCAACGGCTCCGTGCGCGTCACCGGCACCGTCTTCAACGTCCGCACCGCCACCGCCGCCTCGCTCGACGTCACCGTCGTCGAAGGCTCCGTCCAGGTGCGCCCCGAGCACCTCGGCGGCCCGGCTTCGGCCGAACCCGTCGCCCTCCGCGCCGGCGATCACCTGACCGCCAGTGCGAAAGGCGTCTCCGTGCAGCCGCTCTCCGCCAGCGCGCGCGACGAAACCCTCGCATGGCGCCAAGGTCAGATCGTGTTTCACGATGTGCCCATCCCCGAGGCGCTCGCCCGCTTCGCCCGCTACCATGCGCGCACCCTCACGCCGACTCCCGCCGTGATCGCCGCCAACCGCCACGTGGGTGGACGCTACGCGCTCGACGATCTCGAGGGATTCCTCACCGAGCTCGCGACGACGCAGCACGTCACCGTGCAGCACGGCGCCGGCGGCACCGTGCGAGTGAGTCTGCCCACCGAGCCCTGATTTCCATCATGCTGTTTTTCGCCGGCCGCCGGGCCCCGGTCAGGGCCCGACTTCCCGGCGGGTCGCGTTGGCTTTCATCGCGCTCCGCCTTCGTCGCATTTTTTTCCTTCGCACTGGGCGCGCTCGCCGTGCCCGTCGATTTCAATCTCCCCGCCCAAGCCGCGGGCGATGCGTTGCTCGCCTTCTCGCAGCAGGCGAAAACCGAAGTGCTTTTTTCCTTCGACGAATTGCGCGAAGCCCGCTCCGCCGAGGTGATCGGCCGCTCCGAACCCGACGAGGCGCTCGCCCGCCTCTTGAAAAACACCGGCTTCACCGCCCGGCGCAACTGGCGTGGGAAATTTGTCGTCACGCCCGCCCCCCCGCCCACCGGCGCGATCAAGGGCCGCGTCATCACCACCGACGGCGCCCCCGCGCGCGGCCTCCGCGTCGGCCTGGTGGATACGCACCTCGCGGTCACCACCGATGCTCGCGGCGAATTCACCTTTCCCTCCGTGCCACCCGGTCTCCACCGCCTGGTCGTCACCGGCCCGGGATTCCAACCCTCGCAGCTTTCAGGCGTGGCAGTGCAAGCCGACCACACCCTCACGCTTGAGCCGCAGACCGCGCGGACGACCGCCGAGCTCACCCAGCTCGCCGTCGTCGTCGTCGAAGGCCAGTCCGCCCGCCTCCGCCCCTTCGACCGCAACCAAAGCTCCGACGCGCCCCGCGTCGCCGCCGGCAACCTCGACCTCCCCCGCACGCAGGACGACGTGCTCCCGTTCAACATCTACGACCGCGAACAAATCGCCCGCAGCGGAGCCGTGAACCTCAACGAATTTCTCCAGCGCGAAGTCGTCGATAGCGATGCCGCCACGCGCCCTCCCGACCAAACCCCCGGTGCGGACAACTCCGTCATCACCGGCAGCTCCAACCAAAAACTCCGCGGCTATAACGAGGATGAAACGGTCGTCCTCCTCAATGGCCGCCGCCTGCCTGAGATCATCGTGAGCAGTTCTGTCGTTTCCGGAAAAACCCAGCAGCCCGACATTAATTTCATCCCGCTCAGTCTCGTCCAGCGCGTCGAGGTGCTGCCCGTCTCCGCCTCCGCGCTCTACAGCGGCAATCCCGTCGGCGGCGTCATCAACATCGTCCTCCGGCCCAATGCCGACGCCACCGAAATCACGACCACCTACACCAACACGCTCAGTCGTTTTGACGCCCCGCAATCCACCGTCTCGCTCCAGCACGGGCGCACGCTCCTCGACGGCAAACTCCACCTCCGGCTCAGCGCCACCTTCACGCGCGTGGAGCCCGCCACCGAGGCCGAACTCGGTTTTGTCCGCGCCCATCTCACGCCGCCCGCCACTCCGCCGCTGGCGCTCTTTCGGGCCACGCCCAATGTCCGCAGCGCCGATCTCTCGCCGCTCTTCGGCCCCGGCACCTCGCCCGTGACCTCCGTCGCGCCCGGTGCCGATGGCACCGGCGGTCTCGTCGCATTTGCCAACCGGCAGGGCGTGCGCAGCCTCGCGCTCTTCGATTCGATCGGCGGCATCGCCAATTCGTCGTCGAGCGTCGATTTCCCCTACGGTCGCCGCCAGCAGGGTTCCAGTTACTTCGGCTCCGTCACGCTCGATCTTTTCCCGTGGCTGCAAGTCGGCGCCGACGGCATCTACACGCACACCGTCTTCAATCGCGGCTACAACGTTTTCCCCGGCGACCTCACCCTTGCCGCCACCTCACCGCTGAATCCCTTCGGCCGCGATGTCACGGTCTCGCTCCTCGAAATCGCGCCGCAGCTCGGGGAAAATTACAGCGAGGCCCGCCTCGATTTTTCCTCCGTCGTGCTCGGTGCCTTGCTCAAGCTCCCCGCCGACTGGCGCATTTCCCTCGACGGCCAATCCGGTCGCAACCTCACCCGCTATCGCGGCCTCGCCGGCATCGACCAGGCGCGCTGGCAGGAACTCGTTGACCAAAATCTCTACAACCCCCTGCGCGACACCCAACGCTCCCCGCCTCCCGCCGCCTTCTACGACCGCGCCCTGAAATACTACGGCGGCCGCGGCCGCTTCGTCACCGTGGGCGACTACGAAACCTTCGACGCCGCGCTGCGCGTGACCAATCAGGCGCTCCTCCTGCCCACCGGCAGCAGCTCGCTGAGTTTCGGCGGCGACTATCGGCTCAACCATCTCGCCCGCTACAAGGGCGAACGCCGCTTCGGCGACGGCTCGCTCGCCGACACGCCGACGCCCACGCTGCCCCGCGCGGTCGAGCGCGTGAGCGTGTTCGGCGAGCTCCAGGCCCCCCTCCTCCCCGCCCGCTGGCTCCCCGCCTTCATCCGCAACATCAAGACCGAGCTCGCCGCCCGCTACGTCGCCGCCGACACCTCCCAGGAAAGCAACCTCGCGCCCACCGGCGGCATGAAAATCGACTTCGCCGGCGGCTGGGGATTGCGCGGCACCATCGCCACCTCGAACCGTCTGCCGACTCCCGTGCTCAGTCGCGCCGCGCCCGTCGCCGTCACGCCCGGCAGCGGCAGCGGCGAGGTAAACTACATCAGTCTCTTCGACCCGCAGCGCGGAAATGAGGAAAACAAAAACATCCTCACGAGCGAACTCATCAACAGCCGCCTCCGCCCTGAAGCCGCCGTCACGCGCACCGTCGGCGTCATCTTCCAACGCGGTCAGGTCCACCGTTTCCGCGCCGCCCTCGATCTCGCCGACACCCGCAAATCCGGCGAACTCCAATACCTGAATCCAAAAACGATCCTGGCCTTCGAGTCCTCGTTTCCCGGCCGTGTCGAGCGCGCCCCGCCCGGCCCCGGCGAATCCGCCGGCAAGATCCTCTCCGTCCTCACCGGCACCTTCAACCTCGCCTTCCGCCACTCGCAAAACTGGAGCGGCTCCGCCGACTACGCGTGGACCGAGTGCCTCGGCGGCCGGCTCGATCTGTATGGCCGCTGGTTATACTTTCAACGCTACGATCTCCAGCTCCTCCCCGGCGGCCCCATCGTCGATGAAATCAAGCACCCCGATGGCGCCGCCGAGGGACTCATCCAACACCGGGTAAATTTCGGCTCCGGCTGGTCCAACGCCCACTACGGCTTCGGCTGGGATGGCCACTACTTTCACTCGCGCAAACTCCCCCCCAACGACCGCCTCGTCCAAGGCGCCGGGCAGATCGCTCCCTTCTTCCAGTTCGACACCTACGTGCAGACCGATCTCACGCCCTGGCTGCCGTGGAAAAATTTCCGCTTCGGCCTCCGCGGCCAACTTCGCGTCAACAACCTCTTC
>JANYBX010000262.1 GCA_025360615.1 Opitutia bacterium | reverse complement strand
TTCAAGGCTGCCGCCGCCGAGGTCGAACACGTAGAAATCGCGCAGATGGGCGAGCGCCGGATCGCACGTGAGCCCGCGGCCGATGAGGTTGGCCTCTTCGTCGCCGGAGAGCAGCCGGATGGCGTGGCCGGTGGCGGTGCGAACGCGGGCGATGAAGTCGGCGCCGTTGACCGCATCGCGCACGGCGCTGGTGGCGACGAGCATGGTTTTCGCGGGGGCAAATGCCGCCGAGTCGGCGAGCAGATCGGCGATGGCCGCGAGGCCCCGGGCCATGCCTTCCTCGCCGAGTCGCGGCTGGGCATGGCTAATGCCAGCGCCGATGCGCGCGTCGATGGTGCGGTATTTCAGCGCGGTGAAGGCACCATCGGGAGCGCGGGCCGCGATCAGGATTTTGATCGAATTGGAACCGATATCGATGACGGCGACTGAAGGATTTTTAACCACGGATGAACACGGATGCCGATGCACGAAAGCTAGAGCACGAAATCCGCCGGCGCGATGAGGAGGACGAATTCGCCCTTGAGGCTCGTTTTGGCGAGGCGGGCTTTCACGTCGGCGGCGGGGCCGACCAGCCAGGTTTCGTGGAGCTTGGTCACTTCCTTGGCGACGCAGATGACGCGGGCGTCGCCGAGCGTGGTGACGATTTCGTCCACGGCTTTGTCGATGCGGTGGCAGCTTTCGTAGAGGGCGAGCGTGTAGTCGAAGGCGCGGTATTTTTCGAAGAACGCGATGCGCGCGGCGCTTTTGGCGGGGAGAAAACCGACGTAGAGAAAACCGTTGGTCGGGAGCCCGCTGGCGCTGAGGACGGCGATGAGCGCGCTCGGGCCCGGCACGGGAATCACGGGCAGGCCGCGGCGGCGGCAGGCGCGGACGAGGCGGAAACCGGGATCGCTGAGCGCGGGCGTGCCGGCGTCGCTCACGACGGCGATGGATTTGCCGGCGGCGAGTTCGGCGGCGAGGCGCTCGGCCATTTCGGTTTCGTTGTGCTCGTGGTAGGCGATGAGTTCACGGCGCAGGCCGAGGCGGGTGAGGAGAAAGCCGGTGGTGCGCGTGTCTTCGCAGGCGACGAGATCGACGGCGCCGAGGATGGCGCGGGCGCGGTCGGTGAGGTCGGCGAGATTGCCGATGGGCGTGGCGACGACGTAGAGGTGGCCGGGCTGCGGGGTGAGCGAGGGGTTGGAGGCGGGCTCGGTCATGCGCGGGCACAAAAAATCCGGCGTGAAGCCGGATTTGGCGAGAGGGAATTGGGCGGCGGCTTAGCGGCCGGTTTGCTGGCCCATGCCGGGGATTTGGTTTTCCCAGCCGGCGGGGCGGCTCCAGGGGATGGCGGTGTTCTTGCTCGTGCGCGTCTCGCAGCCGCCGAGGAGGGCGCCAAACGCGAAAAGGAGGGAAACGAGGAGGGATTTCTTGAGCGAATTCATGATGGGAGGTTAGGGATTCAATACGGCCAAATCACCTTTGTGCAAGACGCCGTGCAAGGAATCAGGTTCCACTTGGGCGACGGAGAATTGCGAGCGAACATCGCTGATGAGCGCGGTGCCGAGGAGGTCGGAGCCGTGGCGCAGCGTGAATTTCTGGCCAACCAGGGCACCGCGGGCGGAGCCGTAGTTGAGGACAACGAAGGAGTTTTCCGGGCCGACGCTCACGACGGCGGCGGACGAGCGGCCGGGGCGACTCGCGAACACGGCGGTCGAAGCGCCGGCGGCGGTGGGCAGGGCGGCGCCGTCTTTCGCGGTGGCGAGCTGGCGCTCGAGTTCCGCGATGGTGGTTTGGTAAGCGGTGACGGTCGCGGGGGAGATGGCGGTGGCGCGCGTCTCGGCGAGATCGCGGCGGAGGGAGCTGAGTTCGTCGCGGAGCGTGCGCTCGGCCTGGTCGCGGGCGGCGAGGGTGGCGCGCGACGCGAAGAGATCGGCGGCGAGTTGGGTGGTGCGCGTATCGGCGGCGGTGAGTTGATTTTTGGCGGCGCCGAGCTGGGCGTCGAGGGTGACGGCTTGTTTTTGAAACGACGAGGCCAGCTCGCGCGAGGAGGAGAGCTGGGTGTCGAGGGAGGAGTTGCGCGCAGTGAGATCGCGGCGCGTTTCGAGCGACTGCCAGTAGAGCGCGCCCACCGAGCCGCTCAGCGTAAAGGCGGACAGGCTGAGGAGGAGCAGGAGGCGGTTCACGGAAGTTGAGAGCTGAGAGCTGAGAGTTCGAAAGGACGGAGCGCCTGCGAGCAGGCGGCCTACGGGGCGGAGACGGAATCGCGGCATAAAGCCGCTCCTACAGTCGGAGTTTAGGCGGAGCGGTAGGTGGACTTGAACCACGGGGTCTTCGCGCGCTTTTTCACGCCGCTGCTTTTGTTCGCGGCGAGATGCTCGAGGATTTTGAAGGCGAGTTCGGTGCTGTCGGGCGCGCCGACTTCGACGGCGAGTTCCTCGGCGGTGAAAGGTTTCCCCGGGGCGGCCTTGAGCGCGGCGGCGAGTTTCAGTTTCAACGCGATCACGGCGCCGGCGGCTTTCTTGCCGGCTTCGACGCCGGGTTGATGGTAGGCGTTGATGCCGATGAGCGAGGCGTAGAGGCCGACGACGCGTTCGTAGAGGGCGATCAACAGGCCGATGGTGCGCGGGGAAACGTCGGGCAGCGTGATGGTGACGGAGGTGCGATTTTTTTCGCTGAGCGCGTCGCGCGTGCCGAGGTAGAAGCCCTGAAGATAGTCGCCGGCGGTGATGCCGGGTTCGACTTCGAGGGAGGTCTTCGCGTCGCGATCCTTGAGCACCTCGATGAAGGTGATGAAGAAATTATTCACACCGTCGCGGAGTTGCTGCACATAGGCGTGTTGGTCGGTCGAGCCCTTGTTGCCGTAGACGGCGATGCCTTGGTTGACGACGTTGCCCTTGAGATCGTGTTCCTTGCCGAGCGATTCCATCACGAGCTGCTGGAGGTAACGCGAGAAGAGCAGCAGGCGGTCCTTATAGGGCAGCACGACCATGTCCTTGGCGCCGCGGCCGTCGGTCGCGAAAAACCACATGAGCGCGAGGAGCGCGGCAGGGTTTTGCGCGGTCGTGGTGGTGCGCGTGACGGCGTCCATCGCGGCGGCGCCGTCGAGCATAGCCTGGATGTCGAGGCCTTGGAGCGCGGCGGGGAGGAGGCCGACGGCGGAGAGTTCGGAGGTGCGGCCGCCGACCCAGTCCCACATCGGGAAACGGGCGAGCCAGTTTTGCGCGATGGCCGTTTGGTCGAGCTTCGAGCCGGCACCGGTGACGGCGACGTAATGCTTGGTGAAATCGAGGCCGGCGGCTTTGAAAGCGGCGGCGGCTTCGAGCTGGCCGTTGCGCGTTTCGGCGGTGCCGCCCGATTTTGAGATGACAACGACGATGGTTTTCGCGAGTTGGCCGCGCAGGCCGGCGAGGACGTAGTCGATACCGTCGGGATCGGTGTTGTCGAAGAAGGAGACGGCGAGCTTGTCCTTGCGCGGATTGCCGAGGGCGTGGTTCACAAATTGCGGGCCGAGGGCAGAGCCACCAATGCCGATGACGAGGAGGTTTTTGAATTTGCCCTTCGGGCCGGCGATGGCGCCGGAGTGAATTTTCGCGGCGAAGTCTTTGATGGCGGCGAGGGTCGTGGAAATTTCGGCGGTGAGCTCGGGCGTCGGGGCGAGTTGCGGGGAGCGGAGCCAGTAGTGGCCGACCATGCGTTTCTCGTCGGGATTGGAAATCGCGCCTTGCTCGAGCGTGGCCATGTCGACGAAGGCCTGCTGGATGGCGGGCTCTTTCGAGGCGAGAAAATCGTCGGGGAAAGGAATGCGGCTGATGTCGAGCGCGACGCCGAGGTCGGAGTTTTGGTAGTAGAGCGTTTTGAAACGGGACCAAGTCATGGGTTGGGGAGTATCAGGTGGGTTCGGTGGCACAAAGCCGAAAGTGAGAGTGAGAATCCGAGGCGAACGCATCTGCGGCACGAAAGGCAGAGTTGTCCGGGAGCAGTGCCACCGAAACGAAGAGCGCCGTGCGTGAACCAGGAAATTTTTCGCGGCGGTGTTGTCCAACCGTCCGGTGTGGCAGGCGGTCACCCCATGGCACCAGCACCGCGAGTTGTGTAGGCTCACGCCATGAACAACCGGATCATCCGCTTCGCCCGGCGAGACGACTCAGCGAAAGTCCCCGCGTGAAAAATGCCGCACTGCTCAGCGAAGATGAATTCGCGAAAACCCAAAGGAACCCGTTCACTCGTTGAACGGTCAGCCCGTGCCGTTCAACTTTCCCGAAAAGATCCCCTCTATGCCGCCGACTGAAACACCGCCCCCGCTCCCGCGTCCACGACCCTTCTCGCTGATTCGCTCGTTCGTGTTCGCGGATTTTCTAACGCTCGGAAACGGGTTTTGTGGCAGCGGCTCGGTCCTCGCGGCCATGCACTATCTCGTGAACGGCGAGGCGCGCTGGCTCGTCATTGCGATGGGACTCCTGCCGTTGGCACTCGTGCTCGATTTCGCTGACGGACGCGTGGCGCGTTGGCGTCACCACTCCTCCCGCCTCGGTGCCGACCTCGATTCGCTCGCCGATGTTATTTCGTTCGGCCTCGCTCCGGCTGCGCTGGGCTTTGCCGTCGGACTGCGCGGCGCCGGCGACGTCGCGCTCCTGCTGTATTTCGTGGCCTGCGGCATCAGCCGGCTCGCGCGGTTCAACGTGACCGCCGAAGCGCTCACGGACGAGAAGAGCGGCAAGGTGAAATATTTCGAGGGCACGCCGATTCCCTCCAGCGTTTTGATCGTGGGCCTGCTCGCGTGGCTTCATTTTCAAGGGCGCCTCGGCCCTGATCTTTGGCTGGGTAGTTGGAGCATGGGGAGCGTCGTGCTGCACCCGCTCACGATCATCTACGCGCTCAGCGGCAGCGCGATGATCAGCACGATGCGCGTGCCGAAGATTTGAACGGTGTGCCTCCGAGGAAGGCTCCGGTTGGATCACAAGACCCAAGCCGGACCTCCTCCGCGGGCCCCTCGGTATTTTGCCTCTGGTCACGCGGTGCGTGGGGCGCAATCGTGCCCGGCCCATGAGTCGCGTGATGTGTTACCGTTGTTATTGGCCGGCCCAGCACTGCTGGTGCGGATCGATCACGCCGATGCCGACGCGCACGAAGTTCGTCTTCCTCATGCACCCGTATGAACACAAGCGGGTGAAGGCGAACACCGGCCGGCTCACGCACCTCTGTCTGCGCGACAGCGAGCTGCACCTCGGCATCAACTTCGACGGCGATAAGGCCGTGCAGGCGTTGATTAACGATCCGAAAAATTATCCCGTGCTGCTTTACCCGTCACGCGGTGCGCGCGATCTTTCCAAGGGTGAATTGCACGCCGCCGATTTCACCGGCCGCCGGCTCGTGGTGTTTCTGCTCGATGCCACGTGGCGGCTCGTGCGGCCGATGCTGCGCGGGAGTCTCACGTTGCAGCGCCTGCCGCGCATCATGTTTTCCAACGCGGCGCCGAGCCGCTACCGCATCAAGCGCCAGCCGGAGCCGGGCTGCCTCTCG
>JANYBX010000383.1 GCA_025360615.1 Opitutia bacterium | reverse complement strand
GGCAACTTGCTGGTTTTCAAGATTCGTTTTCAGAACTTAAGCTTTTGCGGGTTGCCTGTGGCGCCGGCGAAAACCTAAGTTTGGTCAGTCGCTTCCTCCTTGATGAATTCCCGTTCGATTTCCTTCCCCGATTGGCAGACGGTTTTGAGCAACGCGGCTTTCAGCGCGCGGGAAAAATCCGCGTATGCCGGGGAAATCATCGGCTTTCTCAGGCACTGCAAGGTGCAGGGCGCGGCGGCGACGGCGGATTTCGCCAAGCACTATTTGGAGGGCAGGGAAATGGCGTCGGCCGGGCCCGCTCGTCTGGCCTTGCGTTGGTTTTATGTCGAGGGCCGCAAGCGCGAGGCGCTCCCGGTGAAAGATCGGGCGGCGAGCGGGCCGGGGGAAATCGCGGACGCGGGGGCAGGACCCGAGGTCGCCGTGGCGGCGGGCACCGGCAGATCGCCCGACGCTTCGCCGAGCGCGGGGCGCAAGGTCATGGAGCCGCCTCCGGCCGCCGGAGACACGGGGGCGACGCCTTGGGAGCAGGCGCTCATCCGCGCGGCGCGGGAGCGCGGGTTGCTTTGGCGCACCGAGCAGACTTACCGGGAATGGGCGGTGCGGTTTGCCCGGTTCATCGCGCCGGGTGCGCCGGAGACGGCGACGGGTGAGGACGTGGCGGCTTTCTTGAGCGCATTGGCCGTCCAGGGGCGGGCGAGCCCGTCGGCCCAGAAGCAGGCGTTGAACGCGCTGGTGTTTCTGCTGCAAAAGGCGTTGCACCGGGAATTGGGGGCGATGGATTTCCGCCGGGCTCAACCGAAACGGCGGCTGCCCACGGTGCTGGGGCCGGGTGAGACGCGATCCTTGTTGGCGCAGATGGACGGCACCAGCCGGTTGATGGCCGAATTGGCCTACGGGGCCGGGTTGCGACTCATGGAGTTGTTGCGGCTGCGGGTGCACCACTTGGATTTGGAGCGGCAACGACTCCAGGTGATGGCCGGCAAGGGAGACAAGGATCGGGCGACGTTGCTGCCGGAGAAGCTGGTGCCGGCCTTGCGCCAGCAACTGACGCGGTTGCGCGAGCTGTGGGAAAAGGACCGGGCGGCCGGGGTGCCGGGCGTGTGGCTGCCCGAGGGGCTGGACCGAAAATATCCGAAAGCGGGAGTGAGCTGGGAGTGGCAGTGGTTGTTTCCGTCCCGGGAGCTGGGGGTTGATCCTGCCACCGGGATCAGGCGGCGGCACCATGTGAGCGACAGTTATTTTCAGCGAGCGCTGAAGGAGGCGGCGACGGCGGCGCAGATCGACAAGCGGGTGACGCCGCACGTGCTGCGGCATAGTTTCGCGACGCATCTGCTGGAGTCGGGGACCGATATTCGCACGGTGCAGGAGCTACTCGGGCACGAGAGCGTGGAGACCACGCAGATCTACACGCACGTGATGCAGAAGCCGGGGCTGGGCGTGCGCTCGCCGCTCGATGCACTGGGAGCGGCGGATCCCGGGCAACACTGAACTTTTAACGTTTAACGCTGAACGCTCAAGGGACAGAAACCGGCGCGGCGGGGAGTCGGGGATTAAAGCCCTTCCCACCGGGGGAACCCGACCAGCGGTCGGGCCTACAGGGGGAAGCGGGGCGCGAGCGAGCTCGCGCCCTACAGCGAGAATCGCGGGGTGCCGCCTGCGCCAAGGCTGCGGCGAGACGAGTCGGAATCGCGGGGTAAACCCGCTCCTACAAGGAAGGAGCGCGAGCGAGGCTGGGCTCGGTGGGCTCTGTGTCACCTTCCCGGTCTAACGGTTTTGGATCGGAGTTTTTAACCGCTCATCTTCGCTCATGGGACGCTAATCCCGGAGGGCGGATTCGGATCGGATCACGGAGCGGGCAACGCTGAACTTTTAACGTTTAACGCTGAACGCTCAAGGGGCGGAAAGATCGGGGGAGTTGGGCGGAAAGCCCCCCTACCAGGGGAACCGTCGGGGGCAGATCCCGGGCGGGCGGAGGAGGCGGGGTCTCTTCGGCGCGTTAGGGATAACGCGCCCTACCCCGGTCAGGGGTCGACGTCGTAGACTTCCACGAGGGCGATGCCGGTGTTGTTGGTCGCCCCTACTCCACTGAGCTGGGCGGTGTAGGCACCGGGGGCCAACATGATGAGGATCGAGGAATCTTTGCTGCCGTTGGCGAGGGGGAAGGCTCCGGCTGAAGTCGCGGCGGCGGCGATGATCGCGGCGTCGTCGCCGGCGGCCCAGTCGTCGTTGGAGGCGAGGGTCGCGCCGGCGGAGTGGAGGAGCTTGAGCTGGGGGTTGGGCAGGACGGTGGCGGCGGGCAGGCCGAAATTCGCGAGCGTGGGGCCGATGCCGCGAATGAGCACGCGGCGGGACACGGTGCCGTTTACCACGAAGCCGGCGATGAGGATGTTTTCGCCGGTGCCGACGTTGCCGCGGGTGGAGACGTTGATCGCCTTGGGGCCGGTGAGCGCGGTGCTGGCGTCGTAAACCTCGATGAGCGCGACGCCGGTGGTGGCGCCGGCGCCGCGGGCTTGCACGGTGTAGCTGCCGGGGTTGAGCGTGGCGAGGACGATGGAGTCGAGGGAGTTGTTCGCGAGCGGGAAGGCGCCGAGGCGCGTGCTGGCTTGCTGGATGGCGGCGACCAGCGTGGCGTTGGTGGCGGCCACGGTGCTTTGCGTGCCCCAGTTGTCGTTGGTCTGGAGGCTGACACCGGCGGAATTGAGCAGGGTGAGATTCGGATCGGGGAGGAAGCCGGCGATGCCGAGCGAGCCGAGGCCGGGGCCGATGACGCGGATGAGCATCTGCTTCGTGGCGGTGCCGGTGATGACGAAGCCAGCGGTGAGGACGTTTGCGCCGGTGCCGGCGGTGCCGCGCGTGGAAATATTCCCGAGGCGCGTGGGGGCAGCGGAGAGCGTGAGGAGCGCGGAATCGCTCGTGGTGGAGGCGACGGCGCTGGTGACGACGACGGTGTAGCTGCCGGTCTTGGTCGTATCGACATTCGTGACACTGAGGAGCGGGGCGGTGGCGCCGGCGATGGGGGCGCCGTTGAAGAGCCACTGGTAGGCGAGGGGCGGCTGGCCGACGGCTTCGACGCGGAAGAGCGCGCCGGATTTGGCGGAGACGGTGAGTGCGACGGGCTGGCTGGTGATCGTGACGTAGCGGTAGGTGTAGAGGGAACTGCTGAGAATGGAGGTGGCCATCGCGGTGGCATCGGGGAGGGCGGCGAGCGCGGTGACTTGCGCGACGGTGGGCTGCGCTTTCAGGAGCTGGTAATAGAGCGCGGCGGCTCGGCCAAGGTTTTGGAAGGCGGTGTTGCCGGAGTTGGTGCGGGTGATGAACTCGGCGATGGCGGTGTTGAGGCCGGCGACGGTGTAGCCGCGACCGAGGATGGGGCTTGCGGTGTCGTTGTCGTGGAACTGCACGAGCTCGAGCGCGGACG
>JANYBX010000325.1 GCA_025360615.1 Opitutia bacterium | reverse complement strand
GTGAGCTCGGCGAGATTCTCCCTCCGGTTGTCGAGGGCCTCGAAGGTGAGCAGCCCTGCCATCGCGAAAGCCAGCGTGCAGGCCGCGAAGCCGCCCGCCATTTTCCAACGCGCTCCGCCGCGCAGCAGGAAAGCGCCGAGCGCGACCAGCGCGAGCAGGATGCTGGCGGCGTTGCGGCTGCGCGTCGTGATCCACTCAAAACCGGTTTCCGTGAGTGCGGGCTCGACCAGCTCCGCGTTGCCGCCCGTCGGCACGAGCAGCCGCTCGGAGTCGCCGCGCAGCGTCCACTCGTCGATGATCACGGGCACCGTCATTTTTGGAGCCGCGAGTTTCACCGCCGAGCCGGACGATCCGGCGGCCTGACCGAGGCGCAGCGCGACTTCGACGGGCTCGTTCGGATTCATTTTCGCGGGGAGCGGCACCAGCGTCTGGTCGCCGTCGCTGCGCGCGGTGACGACCTCGCGATCCACGCGCGCTTCCCAAAGTTTCATGCCGGCCGGCAGCACCATGCGCAGCGCTTTTCGGCCGCGGGTCTTCACAAAGAAACGCGCATCGGTGACGACCTGCCCGTCGCGCGACACCTGACTCGACAACTTCGCGAAATCGACGACCTGATCCACGGTTTCCGCCTGCGGATACCACTCGACGCCCATCTCCAGCTTGAATGGCCGCGCCGTGTATTGGTAAACCGCGAGCGAGGGAGAACTCGTGAGCAGGCGAAACTCCGCGGGCAATTCCAGCGGCTCCAGTTTCAAGAGCCCACCCTCGGCGAGATTGATCGTGTGCTTCACCTGCAGCGGGCTGACGACCTGCACGAATCCGCGCTCGCCTTGCACGCCGAGCGGACGGAGTTCGCCCGGATGAATCGTCCCGCCGCGCGCGCTCATCGGCAGCTCGAAGGTGATGAGCAATGTCGCCGCGCCGAGCACCGGCTGGTGGAGCGTCACGATCACCTGGTTGCCCTCGCGCCGCCAATCGCGCCGCACGTTCTGGCCGACCACGTCGATGTTGCCGACCGTCTCCGGCACCTCGATGCGCCACTCGCCGGCTGGCGCGCCGACGACGAAATAGTTTAACAGCACGCTGCCGTAAACCACGCCTTCCTTGAGCGAGTAGAGGTGAAACACATCCGCCTGCACGCTCTGGCCGAGCGCTTCGAGGCGCAGCGCCGCCGTCCACTCCGACTCGCGGAGCCGCCACGCCTGCTGCAAGCCCGGCGTCTGCCGCGGGAAAAAACTCAACGGCACTTCGACGAGCCGCTCGGTCGCGAGCGGCACCATGCGATAGCCCGGAGCCGACACCGCGCCGAGATGCCCGCGCACGGATTTCGCGCCGGGAAACGCGAGCGCCGGCAGCCGCCATTCGCCCGCCGCCGCCGGCTGGTTTTTTTCGAGCCGCAGTTTTAGCAGCAGCCGTCCCTCGACCGCGCGGCCGAATAAAATCTTGAGCGTGCGCTGGCCATCCTTCGCCTCCGACTCGGCCGCGTGATCGACCACGTCGTTGCCCGTGAGCGCGACGACCGCGTAATCCGCGGGGATTTTCAGCGACCAATCGCGCAGGGGTGCTTCGCGCACATCGAGCTCGAGGTCGGCGTTGATCACGCGATCCGTTTCCGTCAGCTCGTAGGTGACCACCTGCGAGACGCCGACCTCGGATTGAATCTGGCTCGCGACGATCCGGTAGCCGTAGTTCGCCGAGGGAAAACGATAGACAAAAATCTGCCGCTCGCCGCCCTCGATCGCCGCACCGGGAAATTGCGCCGGGGCCAGCTGCATCATGCCGGTGGCGTCCGTGACCTCGAGCCGCACCGCGCCGTTGTTGGCCACGCGCACGAAACCGGAGTGGCGGACCGCGCCCTCCGGCGTCAGCCGCAGCGGTTGCGCGCGCACGGGAAAACCGTCGAGCGCCGCCTGGCTCCGCACCACGAGCGAGCCCTCGCCCTCGAACGGGCGGCTCAGGCGAACTTCCAGGATCCGCCCTTCCGCGCCCGAGCCGGGCAGCACGTTCCAGCCGACGACGTTGGTTCCCACCACCCCGAGGATTTCCCCGGGCCCGTCGAGCCGCAGCCGGGCCCCGGGGAGTTTTCCCTGCAGGATGCGAAACGTGATTTGCGATTCCTGCCGCAGGAGCCCGGCGCCCACGCGCACCTCGGTCTGTTCGGCGCTGGTGAAAAACAGCGTGCCCTCGGCGGACTTGCGCGTGTGTTTCCAGCCCACGACGGCCGTGCCATCCGCCGGCAGAAAACCCTGCCAGCCCTGCGGCGTCGCGCTCGGCACGACGCGGCTTTCGGGGTGAAATTCCACGCCTTCCGCGAGGCCTTCGAGCCGCAGCGGCACCACCCCGCCGGCCGGCATTTGAAATTCGATCCCGCGCCAGTCGGCGTTTTCCACCAGCGCCGCCGTGAAGCTGAGATCGAGCGGCAGCACGCCCTCGCGATCGCCCACGAGCTCGTAGAACGATTCGTCGCCGGCCGAGGCCAGCTCCACGTGCCAACCATCGCCCGCGGTTTTTTCACTGGGCGCGGCACGGCCGGAAAGCACGCGGAGGCGCGCACCGATTTTCTGCACGCGCAACTGGCCGCGGAGACGAAACTCCACGCTCTTCGTCGCCTCGTCCACGCGACCGGTGAGCTGTGCGCCCAGCAGCTCGGTCGGGGCGATGGCGGCTCGGCGCTGCGTGAGATTCACCTCGATTTTCCCCTCGGTGGTGGAGGCAAATTGCAGCGGAGCGCGCGCTGAGTTGGCATCGCCGAACGGGATCATGCCGAGGGCAGAAGAGACTCGCAGATCGACGGACGCATCCGGCTGGAGCGTGATTTTAGAGGAGAAACCCACGGCGCTGCCGCGAGTCACGATGAGCACGGAGGAGGTTCCTGGCACCGCGGGCTTGCGCAGGCGCGTTTGCACGACGAGTTCCAGTTCGCGCGGCTCCGGTGCGCCGGCGGTGAGCAGGGGACGCACGTCGAGAAACCGTTTGTTATCGGCTCCCTGCCGCACGGCCCAGTCGCGCAGGCCCACTCCGGAAACCTGGATGATCTCGCCGTCGCCGGAAAGTCCGAGCGAGAGCACCTCCGGCCGACCTTGGACGACGGAGAGTTTGATTTTTAGTTCCCCTGTGATTTCGGAGGAACCGAGGCGGATGAGCTGGTCGGCGGTGGCGGAGAAAAATAATGGCGCCGGTGGCGGCACGCCGATGCCGTCGATGACGATGCGCCCGCCTTCGGGCGACGCGGTGGGTTTGGCGATTTGCGCGTGGGTGGAGACGACGAGTCCCGCGAGTCCTGCAAGGACTAGAAAAACCAGATTGCCTGGACGCGCGCGTGGCTGGATCGGGGTTGAGTTCATGATATTTTTTGAAGGCCGAATGAAGGTTTCATTGATCGATTGTCTCACGCGGGATGATGGAAGTTGTCAGGGGCGGGTCAGGGATTTGTCAGGATTTTGTCATGGGAAACTTACTTCCCCGTGCGTCGGCGCATCTGCTCGAACATCGCGATCAGCTCCTGCACGCGGGCGTCGCTGGCGTAGTGGCCGCGCAGCGAATTCACGACCGGTGTCAGGTCGGCGAGGTCGATGAGTTTCGCGTTGTCGCCACCGCGCAGTTTTTCCGCGAGGAGCGCGGCGGTGCCCGCGAGCTGCATCGTGGGCGTGGCGCGGTCGAAGGCGCGCGCGCGGGGCTCGTGCATCATCGTCCAGGAGCGCTCGACCATGTTGCCCGTCGCGGCATCGCGGAAGCGCACGAAGACCTCGCCGAGTTCGCCTTCGCCCTGCGGCAGCACCTCGACTTGGTAGAGCGCGACGGCGGCTTCCTCGGCGGCGAGTTCGGCGGCATCCACCTGGTCGTTGCGGAAATCCTCCTCGCGCAGGCGGTGCTGCTCGAAGCCGATCAGGCGATAGTGGCTCACGCGGGCGGGATTGAAACGCACCTGGACTTTCACGTTTTCCGCGGCGGGGCGAAAGGCACCGGCGAGCTGGCGGGCGAAACCGGCGTCGGCATCCTCGGGCTGGTCGAGGAGGTAGTAGCGTCCGTCGCCTTTGCGGGTGAGCGCTTCGAGCACGGTGTCGTCGAGCCCGTCGGTGCCTACACCGCACGCGTCGAAGGCGATGCCCTGCTGGCGGAGCGCCTCGATCATCGTCGCGAGTTGCGCAGGGTCGGCGTTGCCGAGATTCGCGGCGCCGT
>JANYBX010000197.1 GCA_025360615.1 Opitutia bacterium | reverse complement strand
ACGCGAAGCGGGGTGAGGGCACCCCGCCTCCATCGAATCTTGAACAGCACAGCCGGACTATCGCCTCAACCCCGCCACCGCCGCCGCGACGATGGACTGGTCCGCCGTCAACCCCGGCATCGCCGCAAACACCGCCGCCGCCGCGCGGCGATAGTCGGTTCGTTTCCCCGCGAGCGCCTGCACGTAGCGCGTCGCACGGTCGATGAGTTTTAAGTTCGTCGGCTTCACCCACGTCATCACGTTTCCGGCGTAGCGCTCCATCCGGCCCATCAGCACTGTCGAGTGAGCGTTGAGCGCGAGTTTGAGCAGCAGGGTTTCTTCGAGGGCGTGGGCCGCTTTCGGCAAAGTCACGGTCGCTCGTCCCACGCTTAACTCCACGCAACCATCGGGGCGCAACTTCACCCCCAGCTCCGTCGCGCTCTTCCGTCTTGCCCGTCCGCGCTCGCTCAGATCGAAGCCGTGCATCCACGCCATCGTGAGCTGCCGCTGAAACCGAGCGGGTTTTTTCCACGCGAGCGGACGCGGCCCGCGATCACCGAGCAACTGCCGCCACGCCGCCGCCGCGTCGCGCGCGCCATCGACCGTCACGTAGCAGCGCGAGCGCCGCGGGTTCCCTTCACCGCGATTTTCAAACGGCGCCAAATTAAACGTTGGCGCGCGTTCCGTCGTGTCCGCGAGCACCGTGATCGCGCGATGCGCCGCGCGATACTCCACGCGCCCGCCGCCGCGATACGCTTTCTGCTCCGCGAGCACCAGCGCCGCCTGCCGCGCGTGGGGCAACGTCTTCACGGTCGTCGCGAGCCCGCGCAAAAACTTCGCGCAGTCCGTCGCGCTCCCGCCGTGCAGCAGCGCCCAGCCGACCGCGGCCATCTGCACCGTCGTCGCCTGCAACCGCGTGCTGCCCGTCACCGCCATCGGGCCGACGGTGAGCTCCAGCGGGCGCACGCGCGGATGCGTGAGCACCTCGCGGCAGCGCGCGAGCGTCGCCGTTAAAATCTGCACCGGGTTGCAAAACACGAACCACACCGGTCGCGCGCCCTGCTTCGCCGCCGCCATCGCCGCGCCGATCACATACGGGGTCTCGCCGCCTTCGGTCACCGCGATCAGCAGATCGTTTTTGCTGAAACCAAGTTGGCGCAGATGTCGTGCGCCGTATTCGGGATGATCTTCAAATCCCTCGAACGAGCGCACCAGCGCCGCATCGCCGCCCGCCATGAACGCCACGACGTTTTCCTTTTGCGCCGCCGTCGCTTGACGTCGCCATAGCTCTTCGAGGTTGAGCACGAGCCGCCCCGTCGCGCCGCAGCCCACGAGATAAATTTTCCTGCCCGCCGCGCGCGTGGCCGCGATTTCCCCGGCGAGTTCCGCGATCAACGGCGCGCTTTTCGCCACCGTGCGCAGCGCCGTCGCGTCCACTTCGGCGAAACGCCGCAGCGCCGCCGCGGGATTTTTTTTCGCCATCTGGCTCAGCCGCCGCGTGCGCGGATGCACCTGCTCCGTCGGCAGGTGCCCGAGCCGAAACTCGCCGCCCGTGGCGAGAAACGCGTCCACGTTTTCCAGCGCTCCGTCAGCCGTCGGTATTTTCGTTTTGCCCATGTCGCAGCGAAGCAGCCGCGCCGGTCGACCCGCAAGCGCGCTCACGGCACTTCGTAAATTTCCACGAGGGCCGCGCCCGCGCTGTCGCTCACGCCGCTCACCTGCGCCGTGTAGCTGCCGGGCGCGAGGGTGAGCAGGAGCGCGGCGTCTCGCGTCGTCGGTTCGAGTGCAAAGGCCCCGACGGCCGTGAACGCGGCCTTCAACGCCGCGGTGCCGCTCCAGTTGTCGTTTTCCCCGACGAGCGCGGTGCCGGCGAAAAACTGCAGCTTCGGATCGGCGAGTGGTCCACCGACGCCGAAATTTCCGAGCGTCGGACCGATGGCGCGGACGAGAATCGTCTTCGTCGTGTCGCCGCGGATGACGAAACCCGCCGTCAAGATGGAGCCGGTGGGAATAATTTTTAGCACGGAAACGTTCAACAGCCGCGGCGTGGTCGCGGTGTTCGCCGAGGCCGGCGTGGCGTCGTAAACTTCCGCGAGCACCGCGCCCGTCGCGCCGGCCACCCCGGAGACGACGACCGAATTTGCCGGCGCGCTGAGATTGGCGAGCGCGGCAAACGCGGCGTCCTTCGAGCTGATCGAAGCGTAGGGAAACGCGCCGACTTGCGTGCTGAGATTCGAGAGCGCGGTCGTGCCGCTCCAGTTGTCGTTCTCGCCGGCCAGCGCGGGGCCCGCGAAAAACTGGAGCTTCGGATCGGCGTTGGGATTGGCCACGCCGAATTGCGCGAGCGCGGGGCCGGCGGCGCGCACGAGCAGCGGCTTCGTGCCGCTCGCGCCCGCGCCGCCGATCACGAAGCCGAGCGTGAATGCCGCATCCGGTGCATCGAGCGAGGTGAGCACCGAGAGATTAATGATCTGGCTCGCGGCACTGCTGACGACGGTGAGCACGGCGTCGCCGCTCGTGAGAATGCTCCCGCTGGATGACGTCACTTGCAGCGTGTAGCGGCCTTGATTCGGCGCGCTCGCGTTGGGCAACGTGAGCGTCGCGTCCGTCGCGCCGGCGAGGGCGACGCCATCCTTGAACCACTGGTAGGCGAGGGCGCCGGTGCCGGTCGCCTCCGCGACGAAGCGCGCGGTGCCGCCGAGATTCACGGTGACGGCCGATGGCGCGCGGACGAATGCGGTGACGGCGGGCACACTGCCGACCACAGCCACCTGATTGACAACGGTGTCCCGAAATTGATCGAACGAGCCGCCGAGGAAAATCGTGCCGTCGCCGCGCGCGAGCACGGTGCGCGCGCTCTGGTTCGCACCGGTGCCGGGATCGAAGGCGGCGTCGAGCGTGCCGTCGGCGGCGAGCCGCGCGAGGCGGGCGCGAGCGACGCCGTTGACCTGCGTGAACGCGCCGCCGAGGACGAGTTTCCCGTCGGCTTGCACGTCGAGTGCAAGCACGGTGGCATTCGCCGTGGCCGTGGACAGAAACGCGGGATCGAGCGCGCCCGTCGCAAGAAGTCGCGCGAGGCGGCTGCGGCTCTGGCCGGCGAAAGTCGTGAAATCTCCGGCGGCGACGATCTTGCCGTCGCTCTGCACGGCGAGCGTCACCACTTCGTCGTTCGCTCCCGCACCGGGATCGAAACTCGGATCGAGCGCGCCATTCGCGAGCAGCCGCGCGAGACGACTGCGCGCGGTGCCGCCGACGCTCGTGAAGTTTCCGCCGATCACGATTCGGCCGTCGGCTTGGAGCGCGAGCGTGTTGACGGTGCCGTTGAGCGCGGGCGAGAAGCCGGGATCGACGGCTCCGGTCGCGCTGAGCCGCAGGAGCCACGGTCGCGGTTGCCCGCCGAAATTTTGAAACGCGCCGCCGACGAGAATTTTTCCGTCGGGCTGCACGGCGAGGGCGTTGACCTGCGCGTCGGGGCCGGAGCCGATGAGGAACGTCGCGTCGGCTTTGCCGTCGGCTTGAAGCCGCGCGAGATTTTTGAAGAAGACGGTGTTGAAACTGGCGAACGTGCCACCGACGAGAATTTTTCCGTCGGCCTGCACGGCGACGGTGTTGACCGTGCCATCGCCGCCGGGCGCGCTGGTGAAGGCGGGGTCGGGCTGGCCGTTCGCGAGCAGGCGCACGACGTAGCTGAGATTGTAAGGCTGCGGGTTCGTGTAGTTCGGGAGGAGGAGCGCCTGCGCGCCGCTGCCGCTCGGCTTCACGGCGTAGCGGCCGGAGATCGCGACGAGCACGCCGCCGCCGGGTTGTTCGGCCAACGCGCGCGCCTCGATCGCCGTCGCGCCCGCCGGCAGCAGCAGGGGCACCGCGATGCCCGGGAGCGTGGTGCCGACGACGAGCGTGCCGCGGCGGATCGTGTGATTCAAACTGTCGGAGACGTAAATGTTGCCGGCGTTGTCGACCGTGAGAGCCCGCGAGCCGTTGAACTGCGCGGCGGAGCCCGTGCCATCGGCGCTGCCCGCAGTACCTGGCGTGCCGGCGAGCGTGGTCACCACTCCGGCGGGCGTGATTTTGCGGATCGTGTGGTTGCCGGTGTCGGCGACGTAGATATTGCCTGCGCCATCGACCGCGATGCCGAAGGGATTGTTGAAGCGCGCGGCTGAGCCTGTGCCGTCCGCACTGCCGAGGCTGCCCGACAAACCCGCCAGCGTCGTCACCGTGCCGGCGGACGTGATTTTGCGGATCGTGTGACTGATACTGTCGGCGACATAGAGATTATCCGCGCCATCCACGGCGAGTTGGTTGGGCGTGGC
>JANYBX010000195.1 GCA_025360615.1 Opitutia bacterium | reverse complement strand
CGGATGAGGTCGAGGGAGACGGGGGCGGTGCCCTGCGTCAGCGTGATGGAAGGGAGATTACCTTGGTTGAGGCCGGCGATGGTGACGTTGGAATACGTGGTCGCGCTGGGCGACATGGTCTGCGCGGAGGAGATGAAGCCTTTCGAGACGTCGCGATACTGGCCGTCGGCGCGCGAGTAGTAGGTCGTGAGCGAGGCTTTGGAGTGCGGGGAGAACTCGTGGCTGAGGGTGCCGTTGAGATGCCAGGTGGTGCCGTATTTGTTTCGGTAGAGCACGCCGTTGGTGATCGTGCCGGCGGGCGCGGTCACGCCGGCGCCGGTGCCGGAGGTGTAGCTGTCGCCGTTGGCGGTGGCGTTGGTGCCGAGCGCGAAAGTCGGCCCGCGCTGGGTGAAGTGGAGGTCATACCAATTCCACTGGCCGGAGACGGAGAGCTTGGTCGCGTCGCTGAGGAGGTAGTCGAGCTTCGTGGCGAAGGCTTCGCGGTGGGTGAGCTTTTGTTCGCTGCGCACGGCGAAGGTGCCGAGGCGGGGTTGCGGCGAAGTGAAGAGCGAGGGCTGCACGACGCCGGCAATCGGCGCGGTCGAGACTTGATTCCACGTGGCGGTGGTGCGTGGCGAATCGTCGTATTTCTCGGAGAGGCGGTAGTTGAGGTTGAACCCGAATTTTGAGTTCACGCGGCGCGCGTAGTTCACGTCGAGACTAGGACGGATGACGTATTCTTTCGCGTGGCCCCAGACGCCGCCCTGCTTGTCGAAGTGGAGATTGGTGCTCGGGGCGGAGAGGGAGGCGTTGTAGGAGAAGCGTTGGACACCCTCGCTGTCGAAGGCGCTTTTCGTAACGAAATTCACGAAGCCGCCGGTGGAGCTGGCGGGAATGTCGGGCGTGACGGTTTTGAAGAGCTCGGTGGTCTCGACATTGTTCATCGCGATCTGCTCGAACTCGAAGCGGCGCGTGTCGTCCATCGAGGACGTGCCGGCCATCGGGGTGCCATCGACGGCGACGATCGTGAACGCCGTGCTCAAGCCGCGCAGGCTGATGCCGCGGGCATCGTTGACGTTGTAGTCGATGGTGACGCCGGGGAGAAACTTGAGGTATTCGCCGACGTTGCCCTCGCTGACCTCGCCGAACTGGTCGGCGGCGGCGACGAGTTTCGTCTGCACGGAAATTTTCTGAAGGGCGATGGCTTGGGCCATGCCTTCCTTGGTGCCGGAGACTTTGAAGGTGCCGAGCTTGAGGACATCCGTGCCGCCGAGCCGCACCGCGAGGGTGGCCGACTGGCCACTGGCGATGACGATGGACTCGGTTTTTGTTTCCAGACTTTGATAGCTGATGTCGATGCGCCGATCACCGGCGGGGATGCGGGCCAGGGTGAAAGAACCGTCGCGCGCCGTGACGGTGCGGAGATCGGTGCCCTGCACGGCGACTTCGGCGCCTTCGAGGTATTTGCCGGTGGAGCTGTCGAGGACAGTGCCGGTGAGCGTGCCACCGCCGGTTTGAGCGGAAAGTGGCGCACTGATTAACAGGGCAAACAAGGGAACGGCGGCGAGCAACTGAAGCGCGCGACCGAGAGGTAGGAGCAGTTTTTTGGTGTTCATGGGACAGGTGAAAAAAGCGGGGGCCATGATTGGCCGGACGAAAAATGGGAGTGTGAGAGGGGCAGGGTGTGCGGGCATAACCCCGCGAGTTGGAAAAGCCCTTCGCGAAAAAAAATCGGACGGTGGGCGTTTGGGGCCGGCGAGAATGCGGGCTGGTAGCGGCGCGAAGTTGTCCTCACCTTATCGCATGGAAAAACGTCTCTTCACCGAACTCGGCCTCTCCGCGGAAGCCCTCAAGGCAGTGGAAAAAATGGGCTTCGAGGAAGCGTCGCCGATTCAAACGGCGGTGATCCCGACGATTCTCACGGGGCGCGATGTGGTCGGCCAGTCCTCGACGGGCTCGGGCAAGACGGCGGCGTTTGCCCTGCCGGCGATCGACAAGGTCGATGTTCACAGCAAAGGCGTGCAAGTGCTCATCCTGTGCCCGACCCGCGAGCTCGCGGTGCAAGTGGCGGAGGAAGTGGCGAAACTGGCGTTTTTCAAACGCGGCGTCCGCGAGCTGCCGATCTATGGCGGGCAGAGCTACGAGCGACAATTCCGCGGGCTCGATGCCGGCGCGCAGATCGTGATCGGCACCCCCGGCCGCTTGATGGACCACATGGAGCGCGGCTCGCTGAAACTGGATAAACTCAAGCTCGTGATCCTCGACGAGGCGGACCGGATGCTCGACATGGGCTTCCGCGAGGACATCGAGAAAATCCTCTCCGGCGTGCCGGCGACGCGACAGCTGTTGTTCTTCTCGGCGACGATGCCGCGCGCGATTCAGGATCTGATCAAGCGCTTCAGCCGCGATCCAGCGTGGATCAAGGTCGAGTCCACCGCCCAAAACGCCCCGCAGGTGGACCAGGTTTATTTCGAGGTGGACCGCCGCTCGAAGATTGAGGCGCTCACGCGGCTGATCGACGTGCATGACTTCCGCTTCGGCATTATTTTTTGCAGCACGAAAATCATGTGCGACGAGCTCGCGGAAAACCTCGCGGCGCGCGGCTACGCGGTGGACCGCCTGCACGGCGACATCACGCAGATGCAGCGCAACCGCGTGATGGAAAAATTCCGCCGTCGCGGCTTCGAGTTTCTCGTGGCGACCGACGTGGCGGCGCGCGGGCTCGACGTCGATGACCTCGAAGTCGTTTTCAACTACGACCTGCCGAACGACGCCGAGGACTACACGCACCGCATCGGCCGCACGGGCCGCGCGGGCAAATCGGGCCGGGCGTTTACTTTCGTTTCCGGGCGCGAGCTGTGGGTGCTCCAGAATTTCATTCGCTACGCGCAGTTGAAGATTCGCCGGGAAAACATCCCCTCACTCGATCAGGTCGAGGAGGCACGGGAGAATGTGTTTTTCGAAAAACTGCGCGACACGCTGAACGCCGCGAAATTCCGCAAACAGGATCGCATGATCGACCGCCTGTTGGAGCAGGGTTATCCGAGCACGGATATTTGCTCGGCGCTGATTCACCTGCTGCAAGGCGGCCCGGCCGGTGGCGGCGAAAGCGCCGCGCCGGAAAAGCCCAAGGTCGCGGCAGCCAAGTCAGCGGCCAGCGCAGCCCCCGCAGAGCGGAAGAGCAGCGAGGCTCCCGCGTGGGTGGGAAAAAAAGCCGGCTCAGCGCGCGAGCCGCAGGCGGCTCCGGCGCCGAGAGTACGCGCGGAGACGCCGGATTTCGAGACGGGAGAAACGCGGGATCGTTATGAATCCGCGACGCGCACAGGCCGGGAGAAAGGTTTCACGACCTTGTTTTTCAACGTGGGCCGGAAGAACCTCGTGACCCCGGCGGACATCGTCGGGAAGATCGCGGGCGTGACCCGGCTGCCGGCGAACATCGTGGGCGCGATCGATATTCACCAGCGGCACACGCTGGTGGATGTCGTCGAGGATCAGGCGCAATTCGTAGTGGAGAAACTCACGGGTATCCGCGTGAAGGGTGAGTCGCTCACGCCTTCGGTCGCGACAGGGAAGGAAAAGGAGTAGGCGGAGGGCGCGATCCCCGGTGGTTTAAACGCCCGAGGATCGCGCGCGTGGTTTGCGAAGGATTCAAAGGGGGAGGAAAACCGCTGATGGGATTCGCCAACGGGCGAATCTACCGGCACCCCTTCGGCTGATGAACACGACTGGCGGACCCCATGGAGGCAGGCGCGGCGCGTCGTGACACGGCGCGCCGCTTGACAGCGGCGGAGCGGCCCGGCTATTGCGATGGCCCCGTATGGAGATCGCTTTGGATCAACCGGTGCTCGTGCTGAATCGCCTGTGGCAGGCCGTAAATGTCATCGGCGCCCGCCGTGCGTTTGCCTTGCTGGCGCGCGGTCACGCCCACGTCGTCCATCATCACGACGACGATTTCCGGATGTTCTCGATGATGGACTGGATCGACTTCTCCGCGAGCAATCCGCCGGTGGTGGCGATGGAAACCGTCCGCACACCGACGCGCACGATCCGGCTGCCGCGCGTGATTTTGCTGACGTTTTTCGACAAGCTGCCCTGCAAGGAACTGAAGCTGACGCGCAGCAACGTCTTCGAGCGCGACAAGGACACCTGCCAGTATTGCTCGAAGGTGCTCCCGCGCGAGCAGCTCAATCTCGACCACGTGATCCCGCGCGACGCCGGCGGAAAAACGACGTGGGAAAACATCGTCTGCTCGTGCATCCGCTGTAATTCGCGCAAGGCGAACCGCCTCCCACACGCGGCGCACATGCGGCTGATTCGGAAACCAGTGCGCCCGAAATGGCGGCCGGTGATTTCGCTCGTGCTAGGCAAACAGCACCATGAGGTCTGGAAGGATTTCCTCGACGTGGCCTACTGGAATGTGGAGCTGGAGGATTGAGAAACTGATGCGGTGGCTTGAGCGGCTTTACACCGCGATTCTGATTCCGCCAAACCATCGCGGCATAAAGCCGCTCCTACAGTTCGGACACTGTGGAGCCCGAATCATTGGGGTTTATACCAGACGCCTCTAGCTTTTACGCTTTTAAAGTGAGGAAAAAGCTGCGATAAAAAGAGATGCCGCGAACATTACCGCCGTTAGGAGAAGAATGGGTGAAGGAGATCGAGCTGGCCTGGGAGCAGCCGCAAGCGGACT
>JANYBX010000193.1 GCA_025360615.1 Opitutia bacterium | reverse complement strand
CCCACGCCCACGCCGCCGCCGCAAAAAATCTCACCTTCACCACCGAGACTGCGCCCGACCTCCCTGCGTGGGTTGAAGCCGACGCGCAAAAACTCCGCCAGGTCCTCGACAACCTTTTGGGCAACGCGATCAAGTTCACCGTCACGGGCCGCGTCACACTGCGCGTCTGTAGGGCGGGGTCTCCCAACCCCGCCGCGCCGACCTCCGCGGACTCTCAGCTCTCAACTCTCCGCAATCCACTCATCGCCTTTTCGATCACCGATACCGGCCCCGGCATTTCCACTGCCGACCAGCAGCGTCTCTTCCAAGCCTTCGAACAAGCCGGGCCCAACCACGCCACCACCGCCGGCACCGGCCTCGGCCTCGCGATCAGCCGCGCCCTCGTCGAGCGCTTCGGCGGCACGCTCACCCTCGACAGCGCGCCCGGTTGCGGCAGCACCTTCGCCTTCACGCTCGCTCTCCCGGAGGTCGCACCCGGCGTCGCCGCCACCACCGCCGGCCGCCGCATCGTCGGCCACGACGGCCCCCCGCGCCGCGCCCTCATCATCGACGACCACGCCATCAACCGCCGCCTCCTCGGCGAACTCCTCGCACCCCTCGGCTTCGACTGCGCCGACTACGCCTCGCCCGCCGACACCCTCGTGCGCCTCACCAGCGGTGCCGAACCCTGGCCCGACGTCGCCATCCTCGATCTGCGCATGCCCGAAATCGACGGTCTCGAACTCACCCGCCGTCTCCGCCAACTCCCGCGCGGGGCCGAGCTGAAAATCCTGCTCACCTCCGCGAGCGTGATCGCCTTTGACCCCGCCGAAGCCACGCGCGCCGGCTGCGATGATTTTCTCCCAAAGCCCTTTCGCACCGCCGATCTCCTCGAAAAACTCGGCCGCCTGCTCGCGCTCACCTGGCGCGAGTCTGACTCCGCGCCCCCGTTCCCTGCCGCCGCCGCCCCGGGCTCACCGCTCCCCGCCGATATCCGCGCCTTACTCCGCGAATGCCTCGCCACCGGCGACCTCGAAGCCTTCACCGCCGAACTCGCCCGCGTGCGCGCCGCGCATCCCGCCGCCGCCGCTTCGCTCGACGCGCTCGCGACCGCCGCCGCGGCCTTCCAGCTCTCCCGCCTGCGCCAGTTACTCGAGTGACGCCGTCCTGCGTCTTTAAGTAATTTCCGATCTGCCCATCCCGCCCCGCGCGCCGAACCATGTCATCCATGCCCCCGCCCACCCTGCTCGTCGTCGATGACACCCCTGCGGCCCTCGGCGTCGTGTGCGACACCCTGCGGCGCGAAGGCGTGCGCGTGCTCCTCGCCGAGAGCGGCGCCGCCGCGCGCGAGGTGCTCGCGCGCACGATTCCCGATTTGATTCTCCTCGATGTCGTGATGCCCGGTGAAGACGGCTTCACCGTCTGCTCCGCCCTTCGCGCCGCGCCCGCGTGGCGCGATATCCCCGTGATTTTTCTCACCGCCATCGACGCCGCCGAGCAAAAGGTCCGCGCCTTCGCCGCCGGTGCGGTCGATTACGTCACGAAGCCCGTGCACGTGCCCGAACTCGTCGCGCGCGTGCGCGTGCAACTCGATCTGCGCTCCGCGCGCCGTACGCTCGAAGTCAAAAACGCCGAACTCGAAACCGAGGTCGCCATTCGTCTCGACGCCGAGGAACAGCTCGCTGCCTCGCTCGACCGCGCCGTCGTCGTGCTTGATCGTGCAGGCGCGTGGCTCTTCGCCACGCGCCTCGCGCACGATCTCATTGCAAAATATTTCCCCGCCGGCCGGCCCACGTCGCTCGCCGCGGGCGGAACATTTTCCCCCCCGTCGGGCGGGGGTGCGCTGATCGTCCGCCGCTTCGCCGAAGCCGGCCGCGACGATACAGTGATGCTCGTCCTTGAGGAAGAACACGCCCCGCCCGGTCCCGCCGCGCTCCTCGCGCTCGGGCTCACGCCGCGTCAGGCCGAGGTCGCCTACTGGGTCGCGCAGGGCAAGAGCAACTCCGAGACCGCCATCATCCTCGGCACCAGCCCCCGCACGGTGGACAAGCACATGGAGCGCATCTTCGTGCGCCTCGGTCTCGAAAACCGCGCCTCGCTCATGGTCTCCGCCAACGAACGCCTCCGCCCGCCGCGCGGATAATTTCTCCCCCGTAGGCCCGACCACCGACCAGCGGTTGGTTCTACAAACGGACCTGCCAAGTCCTAGCTTACGCACAATCGCGTAACCGCATTTTTCCCATTCCATGTTATCTTTCACCCGCATGAATTTCTTCTCCCGTCGCCTCCTCTCCTGCGTCGCTGCGCTCGCCCTCGCCGTCGCCGCCCGCGCCCAAGTTCCCACTTGGGCCAAAACCACGCCGGCTGAAATCACGGCCGCCGGCCTTGGCGTCCAAGTCACCGGTGCCGACTACGGCAACGGCACCTTCGTCCTCGCCGCCTATTTTGGCACCACCACTCCGGCTGTTTACACCAGCGCCGATGGCACGACTTGGACCCGCCGCACGCTGCCCGTCACAGGCGCAAGCGTCAGTCACACGCGTTTTCTCAATGGCAAATTCTATCTCGGTATGTCCGCGGCTACCAATAGCGCCGGCGTGTCCACTGGCGTCAATGGCGCGGTCCTCTCCAGTGCGGACGGCATCACGTGGTCGGCGACTACGCTGAGCACTCCACTCTACGGGCCGGACGATTTCGCCTACGGAAACGGCGTCTATATCGGCTCCGCGGTAACCGTTGGCAGCAGCTATGCCACTCAAATCATCACGAGCACAGATGGCGTCACGTGGACCCCGCGAACGGTTGCCGCCACTACTTTCGCCCGCAGCCTCGCCTTCTTCAGTGGCAAATTCTACTGCATTGTCGAAAATCCCAATACCGGCGTGGTCGGACTCTACACGAGCACCGACGGCGTCACTTGGGCGCGTGTCACGACCGCGCCCGTCAGGCTCGAAGAACTGACCGCCAGCCCCACCGCGCTGCTTGTCAATTCCCCCATTATCGGAAATTCCGCGCAATCGTTGAGCACGGACGGCGTGACGTTCACCACCGCCACGCCTGGCGTCCCCCTCGCCGGCGGAAGCATCCGCTATGTCAACGGCGCTTTCGTCACGCCCGCTTCATTAACTTCGTCAGGCAGCATCGTCTATAATCAGGCTCGCGCCTCCTTTGATGGCCGCACTTGGACCACCATCGCCACGACCGCTCCCGCCACCTTTCCCACGCAGGACGTTCGAGAAATCGCCTTTGGCAACGGCCGCTACCTCTTCGTCGGCGAGTTCGATGTCTTCTCGGGCACCACGACCATTTCCCCCGGCGGCACTTCCTCCGGCGGCGGCTCCGTCGCGAGCTATGCGGGCACCTACACCGGCTCGATCTACGTCTCGACCAACGGCGCAGCGGAAACCGTATTCAGCGCGTTCTCGGGCACGATCTCGACCTCCGGCGCACTTGTCGCGCAGGGCGGCGAAGTCACTGGCACGGTCAACAGCAGCGGCACGATCACATTTGCCACCAACGGCCTTGGCATGAGCGCGGGCACCATCGCCAACCAGCAATTCAACGCCCAAGGCGCGGCCACCGTCCTCGGCACCACCACCCGCGTGTATCGCATTTCCGCCACGACCGGCTCGTCCGGCTCCACGCCTGCACCGACCGTCACCACCCAACCCGCCGCTTCGCAGAGCGTCGCCTTTGGCGGCAGCATCACCTTCACGTTCACCGTGACTGGCACCGGCATCACCTATCAGTGGTTTTTCAACGGCGTCGCGATCTCCGGCGCGATCAATTTCAACTACACGATCACGAACGCCGCCGCCGCCAACGCCGGCTCCTATACCGTGACGGCCACCAACGCCGGCGGCTCCGTCACGAGCTCCGCTTCCGTCCTTACTGTCGCCCCCGTCTCGAACACCGCGCGCCTCTCCAACGTCTCCATTCGCGCGGGCGCCGGCAGCGACAGCCAGACGCTCATCGTCGGCGTCACCATCGGCGGCGCAGGCACGAGCGGCAGCAAGACGCTGCTCGTCCGCGGCACCGGCCCCGCGCTCACCGCGTTCGGTGTCGCCGGCGCGCTCGCCGATCCCGTGCTCAACATTTTCACCGGCACCACCTCCATCGCCAATAACGACGATTGGAACAACGACGCCCAAGTCATCGCCCAAGGCACCGCGCTCGGCGCCTTCGCGCTCACCGCAGGTTCGAAAGATGCCGCGCTCGTCGGCACCATTCCGTCCGGCGGCTACACCGTGCAGCTCACCGGCAAAGCCGGCGCG
>JANYBX010000244.1 GCA_025360615.1 Opitutia bacterium | reverse complement strand
GTCGTAGGCGTCGAGCGCGTGGTCGGGATGAACGAGGTCGACGGCGACGTTCAGTTCCCAGAGAGCGCCGTAGTAGTGGTGAACGATTTCCTCGTAGTTGAACGACGTGGGTTTCGATTCGAGCTCGAGCGCCCAGCGGTTTTCCCAACTGACGACGAGCGCGACGCGGGCCTTGGTGCGCGCGCCGAGGACACCTGAAAGTTTTTTCAACTCGGCGCCGAGTTCGCAGACTTCGCGGAAGACGCGGCTATCGGTGGTGCCGTAGTGCGGGACCAGCGCGCTGTGAAATTTTTCCGCGCCGGAGCGGGCGGCGCGCCATTGGAAAAGCATGATGCCATCGGCCCCGTGCGCGACGGCGGACCAACTGATGGCGCGCATCTGGCCGGGTGGCTTGAGGGTGTTGGTCGCGCGCCAGTTCACCTGCGTCGTCGCCTGCTCCATGAGGAGGAAAGGCTGGCCGCCGCGCAGGGAACGAAAGAGATCGTGGTTGAAGGAGGCACCGCGGATGTCGGCGAGGCCGGTCGCGGGATCGGGGTAGGAATCCCACGCGGCGATGTCGACGTGGCGAAACCATTCCCAGTAGTCGGCGGGACGGTGAAACGTCATGCCGTTGGTGGTGACCTTGGCGTCGGGGGCGACGGAGCGAATGGCGGCGATCTCGGCGGTGAGGAGGTCGCGCATCGAGTCGCTCATGAAGCGCGCGTAGTCGAGCACTTGGCCGGGATTGCGGAAGGTGGGCATCTTGCGCGGCGGCATGATCTCGGCCCAATCACCGTAGGCCTGACTCCAGAACGCGGTGCCCCAGGATTCGTTGAGCGCGTCGAGCGAGCCGTGGCGTTTTTTCAACCACACGCGAAACTCGGCGGCACACACATCGCAGAAACACTCGAACGTGTGGCAGCCGATCTCGTTGTTAACATGCCAGAGCGCGACCGCGGGATGATTGCCATAGCGGCGCGCGAGCTGGCGGCAAAGTTCGGCGGAGGCGTCGCGGTAGGCGCGGCTGTTCGGACAATAGTGTTGGCGTGAGCCGATGGAGAGGCGGGTGCCGTTGGCATCGACGGGAAGGCTCTCGGGATGCGCGAGGCTGAACCACGCGGGCGGCGAGGCGGTCGCGGTCGCGAGGCAGACGGAGACGCCGTGCGCCCAGAGCAGGTCGATCACGCGGTCAAGCCACTCGAAGGTGAAAACGCCGGGACGTGGCTCAAGTTTCGCCCACGAGAAAATGGCGACGCTGACGAGGTTCACCCCGGCCTCGCGCATGAGGCGTGCGTCCTCGGCCCAGATTTCCTCGGGCCATTGTTCGGGGTTGTAGTCGCCGCCGTAGAGGAGGCCGGCGGGAAGTTTGGGCGCGATGGCGTGGAGCGGTGTGGCGATCATGCGGAAAAAAATTTAAGCGAGGGCGTTCAGTGCTTGCTGGCGCGCGGGGCTGGATTCGCCGCACGGGCCGCCGACCGAACTCCACAGCGGCGAGCCGGAGCGCAGCAGGCGCGCGACGCCGTCGGCGGTGAACTCGACGGAGAATTCCGCAGCGACGGAGAAATCGTCCGCGGGGTCAGCGCTGCCGCCAACCCACGTCGCCAGCCAGTGTTCGCCGGGCTCGTGCGCGGAGTGGAGCAGGGGCATCGCGGCGAGCGAGCTGAGCAGGTGGCTGTTGGCACCGAGATCGACGCAGTCGGCGCGGCGTTCGCCGTGGAGATTGCGCAGGGCGGACGCGCCGTGGGGGCCACGGACGACCGGACCGGACGGAGCGGAGGGGAGGAGTTGACGCGAAGATTTTTCGTTCCAGCCGACGGCGAAACCGGCATCGACGGTCCAGACTTTGCGCGCGGTGCGGAGATGGTGGATGCGAATGTGGCCGGTGGCGTCGGCGATGAGCCAGGTGCGGAGTTCGAGGTCGGGCCACGGTTGCCAGCGCGAGAAGGCGACGCCGTCGCGGACTTCGGGATCGAGACAGTGTTCGCGGGCGCGAAAAAAACGGCCGTCGTCGCTGAGCGAGAGGCCGCTGTCGAGGCCACCCTCGGCGGGCGTCGCGACACTGGCGGGCACGCTGAAGCCGAAGCGGGTCGCGTAGGCGGATTTCGAGTATTTGTGCGGCGCGTGGCGCGGCCAGTCGAGGACGGGCTGGCCGGGGTTGATCGCGGTGACGTCGTGCGTGCGCGGATCGGTGACGAGGATGAGTTTCGCACCCGGCACGGTGTGGATCGCGCGGCGCGACGGGAGCGGTTCCTCCTCGGCGCGCCAGAACGGATGCGTGTCGGGGAGCGCGAGCGGGAGAAAAGTTTTCAACGCCCAGTAGGGCGAGCCGGATGAGTTGTAGCTCTCGGCCATGAGGAGATTCGGATAAGTGTAACCGATGGTGAGCAGGCCGGTTTCGGAGAAAATCGGCTGACGCATCCACCAGCGGACGTGGCGCAAGTAGAGACCCTTGATGACGCCCCACGGCAACGCCTCGACGCCAGCGAACGCGAGCGCGCCCCAAAATGCGCCCTGCGCAAACCGATAGGTGAGGCTGCGGCCGAAGGGGAGCGCGGCGCCATCGGCAGCGAACCAGTGTTGGAAATCCTGCGCGAAGTGGCGCGCTCGCTCGACGTAGCGCGCGGCGCGCACGGGATCGTGATCGGAGGCGAGGCGCGCGTAGATGAGCCCGTAAAAGTGAAACGCCATCGGCACGTAGTAATCGCCGAGACGTCCGTCGCGATGCGGCGCGCCGCCCGCGCCGTCGGAATACCAGCCGTCGTTGAGATAGAAACGGTCGAGCTGGGTGAGGTCGGCGACGACGCGTTCCTCCGACCACGGCTGGCCGCAGCGGCGGAGACCGAGGTTCACGAGCACGCGGAAAAAGAGCCAGTTGCTCTGGACGAGGCGGACGCGGTTGATGTTTTGCAGCCACGCGGAAAGTTGAGCGCGCGCGGCGGGAGCGAGTGGTTCCCAGACTTGCGCGGGCGCGAGCGCGAGGGCGAAGCCGAGGGCGGCTTGCTCGACGCTGCGTTGATCGAAGTCGCCGGGGATGCCCCAGAATTCCGCGTGCGCCGGATCGCTGCCGGCGGCGAGGCCGGCTTGCCAGAGCGGCCAGTGGTCGAAGGTGCCGCCGCCGGCGGCGAGCGGCGCGAGGCCCCAGAGCGGACGCCCGAAACCTTCGAGCCAGCCGGCGGGATCGCCGTAGAGCGCGCGGTTTTCGCCGAGGCGCACCTGCGCGCGGCCGGAGGAGAAATGCGACACGAGCGGCGCGGCGAGATCGCGGACGAGACGTTGGGCGTCGGCGCGCGTGTGCAGGGGATTTTCGGCGAAGGGGAGGGCGGGCATGATTTCGGGTCGAGCGACGAGCGCCGCTTCGTGAGGAAGTTGGGGCGCCGGGAGCGTCGGCTCAAGCCGTGCGGGCGAGTTGTTCGCGAGTGACGGCGTGGTGCAGCGGCTCGCCGCGCGCGTAGCGCTGAAACTCGGCGACCATCGCGCGGCCCATGCGGCGGCACTCCGCGCCGATCGAACCCGCGATGTGCGGCGTGAGGAAAACGTTGGGCAGATCGTAGAGCGGCGAGGCGGAAGCGGGCGGTTCGGGGTCAGTGACGTCGAGCAGTGCCTGCACGTCGGGGCGGTTGCGCAGGAACGCAATCAGGTCGGGCTCACAAATGAGGCCGCCGCGGGCGGTGTTGATGAGCGTGGCACCCGGCTTCAAGCGCTCGAGCAAGGGAGTGCCGATCATCCGGGTGGTGCTGGGCAGCAGCGGGGTGTGCAGTGAGACGATGTCGGCTTGGGAGAAAATCTCCTCGAGCGAAGCCGAGATGGTGCCGAGTTCGGCGCATTTCGCAGGCGTGAACAGCGGATCGTGCGCGAGCACGCGCACATCGTGACTGCGGAGGCGCGCCGCGACGCCGGCACCGATCAGGCCGAGCGAAACCAGCCCGACGGTGGCGCGCCAACCGGTGGGTACAGGGAGAGCGCGGAGGGGCTCGTAGGTGCGTTTTTGGCGGATCAGGCGCGCGTGATGCCAGGGGCGTTTGAAGGAGAGCAGAATCGCGCCGAGGGTGAACTCGACCACGGGCACGGCGTTGAGCGCAGCGGCGCTGGCGATGACGATGTCGCGCGACCAGAGCGCGTCGGAGGCGATGGCGCGGATGCTGCCGGCCCCGTAGAAGACGGCGCGCAGGCGCGGCATTGTTTCGAGGAGCGTGGCATCGAGATGAGGGCCGTCCCAGCCGGTGAAAAGGACTTCGACTTCACCGAGCCATGGTGGCGGCGCGGCAGCGAGTTGCTCGGCGGTAAGCGGGGGGCCGAGCAGGCGCGCGGCGGGTGCGAGGGCGCGGAGGCAGTCGTCGCCGTAGATGTCGGTGAAGGCGGTGGCGCCGAGGATGAAGGCGGCGTTAATCATGCAGTGGCGGCGCGGCGGGCGGTGAGATCGGCCTTGATCGAGTAGGCGCGGCTCTCGTCGAGCGGATAGCGGCGGATGAGCAGGAGCGCGATGAGCGCGCCGAGAAACGGCGCGAGAAAATAACTAAACTTCATCAGCTCGAGCGTGTGGGCGGACTGGGCGCCGAGCTTGGCGTCGAAGCCGATCCAGTTGAGCAGGCGACTGCCGAGGAGGGCGCCGACGGCCATGCCGGCTTTGTCGAACCAGCTCAGCACGGCGGAGAACAGCGCCTCGCGACGGAAGCCCGTCTGCCATTCGTCGTAGTCGGCGATGTCGCCGAGCATCGCGCCGGCGATGAGGCCCATGCCGGAGGCGGAGAGGCCGTTGGCGATGACGACGTAGAACTGGAGCCACGGGCGGCCGGGCTGGTAGAGGAAAAGTTTCGAGAGGCAGCCGGCCATGAGCACGGCGGCGGCGAGTTGGAAGACGCGTTTTTTTCCGAGCCGGCGCGTGAGCCACGGATAGAGCAGCAGCGAGCCGAAGATCGCGGCCACATGGTAGGAGGAACCGACGAAGCCGAACGCGATGGCGGAACCTTTCAAGTCGCCGCCGAAGACGTAGTAAACGTTCATGTAGAACACGAGGAAGCTGACGATATTGTAGGTGAAGCTGACGGTGAAGCGGGCTGCCAGCAGGGTGAGGAAAGGGCGATTGCCGCGCACGGCGCGGAGGCTGGCGAGGAGCGAAAGCGACGGCTGTCGCGCGGCGACGCGCGTGTAGTGGCGTTCGCGGCACAGGAAAACCGGGAGGAGGCCGGCGATGAAGAACACCGCGGCGCATCCGCCGGTGACCCAGCGCAAGCCGGAGAAGGCGTCGACGAAGAGGGAGGTTTGCGTGAGCGGAAAAATCCACTGGCTCAAAATTTGAAACCCGAAGCCGAAGGCCTGCATGAAACCCATGAGCCGCGTGCGTTCGTGATAGTCGTCGGTCGCTTCGAGCGTGAGCCCGGCGAGCGGCATCGCGAACAGCGAGTGCGCGACGTAGAACGCGAGCGAGACGACGAGCAGGTGGAGGAAGAGCGCGTGCTCGCTGGCGGCGCGGGGGAACCACCACAGCGCGGCGAACAACAGCGCGAGCGGGAGCGCGGAGACGGCGATCAGCGGAAGGCGGCGGCCCCAACGGGAGCGGAAATTGTCGGAGAACTGCCCGATGATCGGGTCGAGCATCGCATCCCAAATGCGCTGGATGAAGACGACGTTGCCGAGGAGCGCGGGGTTGACGCCCATCGTGACGTTGTAGATCGGACTGACGAGGACGTGGAGCGTGAGATGGCTGCCCTCGACGACGACCTTGCCCGCGCCGAGGCCGACTTTTTCGCGCGTCGACACGCTGTCGGCGCTCGCAGTGGCGTGCGTGGAGGAGTCGGAGGGAGGGAGGGGCATGGGGAAAAAAATCCGCCGGCCGAGAAGCCGGCCGGCGGAACGAGTGCAGACGGGTGACCGCCAGACGGGAAGTTTAGAAGCTGTAGGTGAGGGTGAGCTTCGCGTTGAACGGCGTGCCGACCCAGACGTTCTGACGGCCGGTGCTCGACTGGAGATAGTCCTTGTTCAGGACGTTATCGAGGTTGAGCTGCGTGCGCCAGTGTTGGTCGATGCGGTAGGTGACGCTGGCGTTCACGAGCGTGCGAGCCGGCAACCAGAACGTCGGCTGGACGCGAATGATGTTGGTGGGCGTGCTGGCAGAGGTGACACCGCCGGCGTTGTCGCCCGCGCGCTTCGCGAGGTAGTCGACGCCAATACCAGCGGAGAGGCCGGAGAGAGCGCCGACCTTGTCGAAGGTGTAGTTCGTCCAGAGTGCGCCGGATTTTTCGGCGGTGCCACGGAAGGGCATGTTGTTCGCATCGCGATTCTTCATGACGGTGGCGTTGCCGACGAAGGAGAGATTCTTGTCGACGGCGTAGTTGAACTCGAATTCCACGCCGTGCGCGAGACGGTCGGAGAACAGCGGAGGCAGCGCTGGGCTCGGCACCGGCACGGCGCTGTTGGCGGGATTCGGAATGGAGAAGTTGTTTTGTTTGATGTCGAAGTAGGCGACGCTGGCGTAGACGCGGTTATCGAGGAGCTGGGTGCGGAGACCAACCTCGTTCTGCTTGCTGGTCTGCGTCGTGAAGAAGTTGGCCGATGTGACCGACAGGTTGATCGCGGTGGCTTGCTCGGAGTAGCCGTAGTAGAGCGCGATCTCCTTGGTGAGCTTGAATACGACGCCAGCGGAAGGGAGCGTGGCGTTGGGTTTGTTGGTGATGCGGTTGGCGGGGAGCGTGGTGATCTGGTCGAAGTTCTGGCTGAAATACCAATCGCGGGAGAGACCGGCGCTAAGCAGGAGGCGCTCTTTGAAGAGCGAGAGCACTTCGTTCAGGTAGATCTGCTGGTCCCTGAAGTAGCGGGTGTTGATGCCGGTGACATTCGTCATCGTGAACGGCGCGTAGACGTAGCCCGCGAGACTCTGCGGCGAGGCGACGGTGAAGTTTTGGTTCTTTTCGTTGTAGGTGGCGGCGAAGTTGATCGCATAGCCGGCCACCGTGGTGGATTTGACGGACTCGGTTTTCACCTCGTAGACAAAATCGTTTTGGAAATTCGCGTAGGTGCGTTTCTGCCAGTTGATGCTGCCGCCAAGGGGGAAGACCGGGCTGTCGTTGCGGGTGACACCGTCCCACACGCGGAGGCCGGTGGCGGCGTCGGTCGTGGTGACCTGCACGGTGGCGGCACCGATGTTGAACTGCGAGGACTCGGCGTTGGACTGGATGAGATTCGCGGCGATGCGCATCGAGAAATTTTCCGAGAAACTCGTGGTGAAAAACGCGCGGTAGTGCTGCGCGCTCTGGTGGCGGGTGACATCGCGGCGTTGGAGGACATAGTCGCGCGGAATGTTTTCGAGCAGGCGCGAGCCGCCGGTGGACGTGGCGTAGAGCGAGATCGGGATACCGCCGTAGTTGAGCGCGCGCCAGTTGTAGATCTCGGCCTGCATGGTGAGCTGCGTGCCCGGGCTAAACTTGTAGGTGAACATCGGCATCGCGATGACGCCTTGATGGAAATTTCCCTGACCGTAGTCCTTGGCGTCCTGCACGGCGGCGGCGATGCGCACCGCGAGTTTGCCGCCGGGGGCGACGCGATTTACGTCGAGCTCCCCGCGGGTCGAGGAATAGAGGCCGACCTGAGCCGAGAGGGAACCGCGGTCGGAGAAAAAGGGTTTCTTGGAGACGAGGTTGACCGTGCCGCCGGGCACGCCCTGCGGCGCCATGATGGCGTTCGGGCCTTTGACAACCTCGATGCGGTCGATGAGGACGGGGTCGACGTTGGCGAACGAGAAGTAGCTGAAGCCGTCGACGGTGGCGCCGTCATTTTGAAAACCGCGAATCGTGGTGCGGTCCTGGGCGTTCGGGATGGTGGACTCGTAAACACCGGCGACGTATTTCGCGGCGTCGACCACGCGGCCGGCGCCGATATCCTCGATCAAATCGCGGGTGACGACCGAGACGCTTTGCGTCGAGTCGAAGAGCGAGACGCGCACGCGGGTGCCGGAAGTGGCTTCAGTGGCCTGATAGCGGCCGGCCGCTGTGCCCTCCACGGTGAAAGGCGAAAGGACCACGGCGTTTTCCCCCGTGGCGGGGGCGGGGGTGGATTGGGCGAACAACGCGCCGGAGCTGACTCCGAGTGCGAGCAGGACATGACGTAGCGGTTTGTGGGGATGCATGGTGTTTGGGTTTGTTACGGACGGAAAAATGAGAGGAGCGAGGGGAGCTTCGCGAAGGGGAGCGGCAGGCCTAGGGTGTTGGTGTGCGCTGCGAGACTGCGGACAGGCTTGCGGCGGGTTCGTCGGGGTTGGGGTGTGTTCAAAATGGTTGTTGTCCGCAGGACAAACGCCGCGAAGCTGTAACGTAAAGTTGCCCGCCTCGAATTCCACCCCACGCGCGCTTTCCCGCCCGAAGGATACAAGTCCGACCCGAGGGCGGATCTCGCTGCGCACGATCGCCGGGGCCGCACAAGTGAGCGTGATGGCGGTGTCGTATGCGTTGCGCAACAGCCCGGAGGTTTCCGAGGAAGAGCGCAGGCGCATTCGAAAAATAGCGGAGGAGCTGGGCTACCGGCCGGATCCGCTGCTCACGCATCTGATGCAGCACCTGCGCTCGCACCGGACATTGAAATCGGCCGCCAACCTCGCGGTGCTCACGTTGCTCGATGCGGGGTTTGTCGATCGCCTGCTGAGCGGCGCCGTCGAGCGCGCGGGCCGGCTCGGCTACCATCTCGACCGGATCGATGCGCGCAGCTACGTGGGCAACTCCCGCTCGCTCACGCGCACACTGGTGGCGCGCGGAGTCTCGGGCGTGTTGCTCGCCCCCGCGGTCGATCCGGCCGGCTATAGCGGGCTGCTCGATTGGGAAAAATTCGCGGCGGTCGCCATGACGTATTCGCTCGTCGAGCCGCACGTCCACCGCGTCGTCACGCATCATTTCGACAACGCGGTGCGGACGTTCGCGCAGCTGGGCCAGCGCGGATTTCGCCGCATCGGATTGGCCATGACGCAGGACATGGAGTTGCGCGCGAACCATTCGTACAGCTCGGCGTATTACAGGGCGGCGAGCGTGCAGGGGATGAAGACGCTGCCAATCCTCATCTTCGATGAGAGCAGCCCGACGCGACATCCGTGAATGGTTTGGGCGGCACCGGCCGGATGCGGTGGTCGTGGCGAACGCGCATCAGGTGCGGGAATTTTTTCTCCCTGCGCTCAGTTCGGCGCAGTGTGGGGCGACGGCGGTGGTGTGCTTGGATTTCGCTGGAGAGGAAAACGTTTCGGGGATGGACCAGCTCTTCGAAAAAATCGGGAGCCACGCCATCGACGCGCTGGTTGCGCAAATCCACCGCAATGAGCGCGGGCTGCCCGAGAATCCGACCGTCACGATGGTCGAGGGCCGGTGGGTGGACTCGTGGGGGTACTATCCGCTTCGGCTAAAAAAGTAGCGCCGGTCTCCGACCGGCGTTCCGATGGACTTCGATCGACG
>JANYBX010000130.1 GCA_025360615.1 Opitutia bacterium | reverse complement strand
CCTTTATATCCCGGGGCGGGCCGACATCGTCATCGATCCGGTGGCGCAGTGGCACTACGTGATGGGTGACCCGCTGGGATTTGTCGCGCTGATGGCGAGATCGCTGTGGGTCGAATCCGATGGCATCTACCGGTGGTTTGTCGGCACGCTGGGCTGGGGCGACACGGTGCTGCCGAATTGGTTCTACACGGCGTATGGTTGGGGGCTCTTCGCGTGCCTCCTGGCGGAATCGGGCGGCGCGGGCTTGGTGCGCTGGTGGCAGCGTGCGGCGCTGCTCGGCGCGACGGTGGGGTCGGTGGTGCTGATTTTGGGAGCCCAGTATGCGAGCTGGAATGCGCCGGGATCGCGCACGCCCATCGAGGGGATCGAGGGTCGCTATTTTTTGCCAATCGCGGCTTTTGTCATCGCGGCTTTCCCGCCGCTTTGGCGGCTGCGCGCGCCGGCGTTTTGCGCGCCCCTGATCGGGGTGGTTTTGGCCACCATCAGCGCGGTGGTCTGCTTGAAGGCGGTGATTCTGCGCTATTATTTTCCCTGACGCGCGCTCCACCGTGGAGCGTCGGCGGGCGTGGCGCGGAGGAGAACATCGAGTTCCTTGAGGCCTTCGTGGGAGCCGATTTCGTAAAAGCGCTCGGGAATTTCGTAGCCGGCGAGTTCGCGACGGGCGACGAGCGCGCCTTGCACGGCGGCGAGATCGACGACGGCGTCGCGCGCGAAACCGTCGAACGCGGCGGCGCGGAAAACCCCGAGACCGTAGTCGATGTGGTGCATCGCGGGCGTCTTGTTTTTCTTGTCGTAGACCTTGATTTCGCCGTCGGCGAATTCGACGTTGCTGGCGTCGTAGCGCTCGTGGTTTTCGAATACGGTCATCAAGCCGAGCCGGCTGGAGCGGAGAAAATGATCGCCGACGGCGAGGTAGTCGATGGGGAGAAAACTATCGCCGTAGAGCACGTAAAACGCGTCGCCGAGTTTGGGTAGGGCCTGGATGAGCGCACCTCCGGTGCCGAGGAGTTTTGGGCCGTCGAAGGAGTATTCGATTTGGATGCCCCATTGGGAACCGTCGCCATAGAGCTCGACGATTTTTTCGCCGAGATAACCGACGCAAAGCACGATTCGCGTGAGCCCGGCTTTTTTCAGGAGGCGGATTTGGTGAGAGAAAAACGGTTCGCCCGCGACTTCGATGAGAAGCTTGGGGACTTTTTCCGTGATCGGGCGAAGCCTCGTGGCGAGGCCGCCGGCGAGGAGGGCGACAGGGAGTTGGGCGGCGGTCATCTCAGTCCTGCGTGATGACTTTGCTGCCTTCGAAGTCGAAGCGGAAGCGGACCTCGGTGAGGCCTTTTTCGCGCATCGCGTGGCGGAGCTTTTTCTTGTCGCCGGCATAGAACATCAAAAAGCCGCCACCGCCGGCGCCGATGAGTTTTCCGCCGAGGGCGCCGTTCTGCATCGCGTGATCATACCAGTCGTTGATGACGGCGTTGCTCATGCCGGAGCTGCGGGCTTTTTTGCGCTGCCAGTGGATGTCCATCAGGCGGGCGAACTCCTCGAGGTTACCCGTTTCGAGACAGTCGAGGGATTTGTAGCCGAGTTCCTTCGTGAAGTGGAGGTTGTCGAGCATGGCCGGGTCGTGGCTCTTCGACTTGTCGTTTTGATCCTTGAGGATCGCGGAGGCGCTGCGGGAGTAGCCGGTGAAAAACAGGAGGAGGTTATCCTCGAGGTTGAAGAGCGTCTCCTCAGAAATTTTGCACGGGCGGTATTCCACACGGCCGTCCGGGTGGAAGGTGAAGGCGGTGATGCCACCGACGGCGGCGATGTATTGGTCCTGCTTCCCGATCGGTTCGCCGAGTTTGTTGATCTCGATGTCGCAGGCCTGCTCGGCGAGGTCGGCGGGGTGGATGATGTTTTTTTTGTAAGTATGGAGCGCCTTCAGCAGCGCGGTGGTGAAGCTGCCCGAGGAGCCGAGGCCGGTGCCGCCGGGGATGTCGGCCATCGAGGTGAGTTCGAGGT
>JANYBX010000090.1 GCA_025360615.1 Opitutia bacterium | reverse complement strand
CCCTCAACGACCGAGCGCGCCCGCAGTTCCAGGCTGCGGATGCCCATCAAAGCCTTCGGGCTGATGAGCGAGGAAGCGGCGAGCGAGGGAGCGGCGGCAGCGGTCATGGCTCGAAGGTAGGGCGGGTTATCCCTAACCCGCCGCGTTGGATATCGCCGCAGGTGAGCGCGCGTCGCTCCGGCGCGTTAGGGATAACGCGCCCTACCTCGGATTTATTTGCTCTCAATTTCATGAACCATCCGCCTCTCATTTCCCCACCGGGATCTTCGTCCCGGCAACGAGGCGCCGGATCACTTCCTCGACGCGGATACCCTCCGCTTCGGCGCGGTAGTTGAGCAGCACGCGGTGGCGTAGCACGGGGGAGACGAGCGCCTGGATATCCTCGACGGTCACGTGCGCGCGGCCTTGGAGGAGCGCGCGGGCTTTTCCGCCGAGCACGAGGAATTGCGCGGCGCGCGTGCCGGCGCCCCAGCTCACCCAGTCGTTCACAAAATCCGGCGTGCCCGTTTGCCGCGGGCGCGACGATGCGGCGAGTTGCACGGCGTAGCGCACGATTTCCTCGGCGACCGGCATCGTGCGCACGAGTTGGTGAAAGCGGATGACATCCTCGCCCGTGAAGAGTGGCTCGATCACGGCCGGCGCGGCGGCGGTCGTCCGCGTGACGACCCGCACCTCGTCATCCTCGGGCAGATAATCCATGACGACGTTGAACATGAAGCGGTCGAGCTGCGCCTCGGGGAGCGGATAGGTGCCCTCCATCTCGATGGGATTTTGCGTCGCCAGCACGAAGAACGGCTCCTCGAGCGCGTGACGCACGCCAGCGGCGGTGACTTGGTGCTCCTGCATCGCCTCAAGGAGCGCGGCTTGGGTTTTTGGCGGGGTGCGGTTGATCTCGTCGGCGAGAATCAGGTTGGCGAAGACCGGGCCGCGCACGAAGGAGAGTTTTCGTTCGCCGTCGGTGTCGCGGAGAATTTCGGTCCCGGTGATGTCGGCGGGCATCAGGTCGGGCGTAAACTGGATGCGTTGAAATTTAAGGTGGAAAACCTGCGCGATGGATTTCACGAGCAGCGTCTTCGCGAGACCCGGCGCGCCGGTGATGAGCACGTGGCCGCCGGCGAGGAGCGCGAGCAGGATTTGGTCGATCACCTCGCGTTGCCCGACGATGACTTTGCCCAGCTCGGCGGCGACTTTCGCGCGGCTGGCGACGAGACGCTCGATGGCGTCGCGCTCGGCTTCATAGGCGGTGGGGACGAGGACGGGGGGCGTGGGGGAGCTCATTTAAGTTTAGTGGGTCATCACGTAGAAGATGATATTGATCCCGAGGGGATAGGAGATTTTTTCGGCGAACGTGTGGAAATATTCCGGGTTCTCGCCCTCACGTTCCCAGCCGTCGCTCACGTCGCTGTTGTGGATCGCGATGATCATGATCCGCTGCTTGTCGTCGAGCCACGCACGCACGTGCATCTCCTCGGAGCCTTCGCCGCGAAAGACGCGTTGCAGCGGCGGGGACTGCGGGTTGTCGGGATCGTGGGCCTGGTCCCAAAACTGCATCGTGGGCACCTGCAGTTTCCGCATCGGACCCTTGAGTTGAAAGACGCAGTTAAACACCGGGTGACTCATCGGCAGGTCCGTCCACGTGCTGCCAGGCAACACGCGCTGCATTTCGGCCGCGAAGCCATCCCACTCCCGCGCGCTCCAAAAATCGTTCACGAAGAGCACGCCGCCGTTGTGCAGGTGTTTGCGCAGCGCGGTCACCTCGTCATCGCGCAATTGCATGTAGCCGGGGTGCGTCATGTAGAGGAACGGATAATCGCTCAGCGCCGGATCGCTCAGCTTCAGCGTGCGGCCGTCGGGATCGGCTTTCGTGGTCGTCATCTGCTGCAGCCGGTAAGAAAAATTCAGGTCGGCATCGGGAAAATCCACCCACCAGCCAAAGCGCGGGCCGGTGCCCCAGCCCGCGAGTTTCCTGCGATCCACGCCCGGGGCGACGCCGGACTTGAAAACCACGCGCGCGAACGTGAACACGTCCTTCTCGAAACCGCG